>CAIYRJ010000315.1 GCA_903928615.1 uncultured Actinomycetes bacterium
CCTCCTCGGGTTCTCCGGATTCCCCAACGCACGTTGCAGGGGGCTTGCAGACGTTTCGTCCGTTGCGACCCTAATCCTCCCTGCAGATGGGGTCAACCGCGGGTTGAGGCCGCATCCGGCCCGGGCCCAAACACTCGACCTGAGGTTGAGGGTTCAGCCCGAGGGGTCCCCCACCGCGCCCGAATCGCCCGATCCGGAGCCACTCCCTGGCGATGCGACATCGCCGCTGGTCCCGTCCCCGGCGCCGGTGGCGTCGGTTCCCCCCGTGGTGTCGCTGCCTCCCGTGGTGTCCGTTCCGCCCGTGGTGTCCGTGCCCCCGGTGGTGGACGTGCCGTCGGCGCCCTCGATGATCGGCACCACCTTGGATCCCAGCATGGGCCGGCGCGGGTTGGAGATGTCGAGGTAGGCGGCCTTGGCCAGCACCTCCGGGCTCGCCTGCGACAGCACTGCCGCGAGGGCCTGGGCCTTTGCGGCCAGCTCGTCGGGCGTGCCGATGCGAAGCTCGAGCCCGTTGGCGAGGTCGGCGAACAGGCGGCCGTCGACGTAGCGCAGGTTGCGCAGGCGGCCCGCCACCTCGGGGGTGAGCCAGCCGACGAACAGCAGCGCCGCGCGATCGCCCGGGGCGGTGAGCACGCCGCCCGGCGGCAGGGCCTTCACCCGAATCACCGGCAGCCCGGCCGTGGCATCGGCCTTGCCCATCACCTGGCCCGATGGCGAGAGCAGGTAGCGCCCGCCGGAGTCGACCGCGAGGATCGCCACGGGCTCGCCCATGGTGACGTCCACGGTGATCGACCGCGGCCAGTCGCGGGTGACGTTCACCTCGACGATGCCGGGGAACCGCGTGAGGGCCCGGCGCATGTCGCCCACCGGCAGGCGCACCATGCTGCCGGTGCCGGCCACGATCTCTGCGGTCTCCTGCACGGCGGCCTTGTCGGGACCCGTGTAGCCATCGACCGTGACGTTCGAGATGCCGCACACCGGTCCGCTGACGATCCACAGGCCGAGCAGCAGCACGCCCACGCCGACCACCACCCAGTACGTGATGCCGCGCACCGCGCGGTTGTTCGCGACGGCGGACGCCCGCTCGCCCGCGCTCGGCGGGCGCGGCTTCCTCGGCCGCCCCGGGCGCCCCGAGCCGCCCGGCCGGCGTGGCCCCTTGGTCGACACCTAGGCGATCTCCGCCAGCGGCGGGGCGCCGATGCCCCACTCGGGGTGCAGGTAGCGCACCTCGGCGTGCAGCACGGGCCCGCCGGCATCGCGCACCCGCCGGCGCGCCTCGTCCATGAGTGCGATGACGTCCCGCGCGCTGGCGTCCGGCCCCGCCTCGATGAAGTTCGCGTGCACCGGCGAGATGCGCGCGCCGCCGATCGCATGGCCCTTCAGCCCCGTGGCCTCGATGAGCCTGCCGGCGGAGTCGCCCTCCGGATTGGTGAACACGCTGCCGAACGTGCGCACCCCCTGGGGCTGGGTGGATCGCCGGTGCGAGCGCAGCTCGGCAAGGCGCGCGCGGATGGCATCGGCGTCGCCGGGCTGCAGCAGGAACCCCACCGCGGCCACCACCTGATCGCCCTGCACCGACGTGGTGCGGTAGCCCATCGCAAGGTCGTCGCGGCCCACCTTGCGGCGCCCCCCGGCGTCGCACACCACCGCCCAGTCGAGCACCTGCGAGAGATCCGACGAGTAGGCGCCGGCGTTCATGGCCACGGCGCCCCCAACCGTGCCCGGGATGCTCGCGCCGAACTCCAGCCCCGCCAGGCCCGCGGCGGCAGCCCGTTGCACGGCGCGCGGCAGCGACGCGCCTCCCCCGCACCAGAGCGTGCGCTCACCCCGCACCGAGATGGACGACAGCCGCCCGGCCAGCCGGATGACCAGCCCCCGGAAGCCGGCGTCATCAACGATGAGGTTGGAGCCCTTCCCCACCACGGCCACGGGCTTGCCGGCATCGGCGGCCCAGGCGAGCGCTTGCGACACCGATGCGAACGACGCGCAGATGGCCAGGGCGTCGGCCGGGCCGCCCACGCGGATGCTGGTGAGCGGCGCGAGCGGGGCGTCGCGCTGCACCGGCGAGCGGAGGTCAGCCATCCGCGCCCCCGAGGGCGGCGATCAGCGCCGGGCCGAGCGTGGTGATGTCGCCCGCGCCCATCGTGAGCACCAGGTCGCCCTCGCGCAGGTCGGGCACGATCACCGCTGGCACGTCGGAGAGCAGCGGCACGTAGAGCATCTCGCCGGGACCGCGCACGCTGCGCAGCACCAACTGCCCGTCCACTCCCGGCTCGGGATCCTCGCGCGCGCCGTAGACGTCGGTGACCACCACCACGTCGGCCGCCGACAGCGCCTTGCCGAACTGGTCGGCCAGCTCGCGGGTGCGCGAGTAGAGGTGGGGCTGGAACACCGCCACCACCCGACCCGGGTGCTGGTCGCGCGCGGCGCGCAGCGTGGCCGTCACCTCCGCGGGGTGGTGCGCGTAGTCGTCCACCACCTGCACGCCGGCCGCCGTGCCCTTGCGCTCGAATCGCCGCCCCACGCCGGTGAAGGGCGCGATGCGCGCGATGGCGTCCGCCGGGTCGACCCCGCACCAGTCGGCAAGGGCGATGGCGCACGCGGCGTTGGCCCGGTTGTGCGCGCCGGGAGCAGCGATGTCGAGCGCGAGGGCCCGGCCATCGGCCAGCACCAGCTCGGTGCCCTGCACCCGGCCCCACGCCCCGTCGGCATCGCCCACCATGCGCACCGGGCATGGCGCCGCCTCGGCCACGGCGCGCGCCCGGGCGTCCGGGCCGGTCACCAGCAGGCCGTCAGGGGGCAGCGCGGCCACGAACTGCCGGAACACGTCCTCGACCTCATCGATCGACGGGTAGGTGGAGTGGTGGTCGTGGTCGACGTTCAGCAGGATCGCCGCCTCGGGGGCCAGCCGCAGCAGCGAGCGATCGCTCTCGTCGGCCTCCGCGCAGAACCACGGTCCGTCGCCCCACGCCGCGCCGGTGCCGCGGCCCCAGGGTACCTCGGCGCCCACGCACAACGTGGCGCCGCCCAACGCGAGCGAGAGCATGGCCGTGGTGGTCGACTTGCCGTGCGCGCCGGCCACCGCAAGCCCGCGGGTGCCCTGCATCAGCATCGCCAGCAGATCAGACCTATGAAGCACCGTCAGCCCGCGCTCGCGCGCCGCCACGATCTCGGGGTTGTCATCGGGGATCGCAGTGGACGCCACCACCGCATCCACGTCGACGGGCAGGGCGTCGGCGCCGTGCCCGGCGCGCACCGTGGCGCCGGCCGCGCGCAGGGCTTCGAGCCCAGGGCCGTCCTCGCGGTCGGTGCCGGACACCGTCCACCCCCTGCCGAGTGCCAGCAGGCCGAGTGCGCTCATGCCGGCGCCGCCCGCTCCCACCAGGTGGATGCTCTTCGTGCTCACCGGCGGCGCAGGCGGCGGCGGCGCCGCGGGGGGCGCGCGACCGACTCCACCATGTCGGCGATGCGCTCGGCGGCGTCCGGGCGGGCGGCGGCGCGCGCGGCGTCGCCCATCACCTCGAGGCGGCCGGGCTCGGCGAGCAGGGCACCCACGAGCTCGCGCAGGCGCTCGCCCGTGCACTCCTCGTCGGTGAGCATGATCGCCGCGCCGGCTTCCGAGAGCCACCGTGCGTTTCCGGTCTGGTGGTCGGCCGTGGCGTGGGGATACGGGATGAGGATTGCCGGCCGGCCCACCGCGGCCAACTCGAACACCGACCCC
>CAIYRJ010000316.1 GCA_903928615.1 uncultured Actinomycetes bacterium
GAGAGAAGGCGTTGAGGGCCTCCTGCCGGTCGAGCACGATCACCTGCACCGCGCCGCGGCGCTCGCGCTGCACCGCCACTAGGCGGCGACGGCGCCCTCGAGGAACGACACCATGTCGTCCACCGGGGCCCCGGGGGTGTAGACGGCCGCGACGCCCAGCGCGCGCAGCTCCTCGGCGTCGTCGGCGGGGATGGTGCCGCCCACGATCACCAGCACGTCGTCCGCGCCCTCCGCCGCGAGCAACTCCATCACGCGGGGCACCAGGGTCATGTGCGCGCCGGAGAGGATCGACAGCCCCACGGCGTCGGCGTCCTCCTGCACCACCGTGGCCGCGATCTGCTCGGGCGTCTGGTGCAGGCCGGTGTAGATGACCTCCATCCCCGCGTCGCGCAGCGAGCGGGCGACGATCTTGGCCCCGCGGTCGTGGCCGTCGAGGCCGGGCTTGGCGATGACTACTCGGATCGGGCGTCCCATGGCGCGCGCAGGATACCTACTGCGGGGGCACCTCGGTCATCGCCGTGATGCCCGCGCCGGGATCCGACCACGCGGTGGTGCAGGAACGGCCCTCGGGGCACTTGGTGATCGCGCCCTCGGCCCGGGTGCTGCTGATGGTGCCCTGCCCCACCCAGAGGGTGTTGTCGGACACCGCTGCGAGCGCCGTGACCGGCGCGGCGGAGGGGTCGCCCTCCTGCGGGTCGGCCACCGGCGCGGGCAGCTCCACGGGAGTGCACGGAGAGCTGTCCTCGCACGAGAGCACGGCCCCCGAGAGGCCCCGCTCATCGGGCTGGTCGAGGGCGAATCCGGCGTACACCGTCTGGCCGTACACCTGCACGGACGTGGCGACCGAGTTAGGGATGGACGCCACCTTCGTGCACGTCGCGGCGCCGCTGGCACCGGTGGGGCATGTCCACACCACGCCCTCGTCCGTGGCGACGCCGAGGGTGCTGCGGAACGGGCTGAGGGCCTTGATGCCCCCGCCAGGCGTCGCGAACGTGCTGCACCTGCTCGCGGTGGCACCCGTGGTGCACCGCAGGATGCGGCCGTCGCTCAGGCCCGCGTACACGCTGCCGCTGATGATGGCCATGGATGCCACGAAGTCGCCGGGGGCAGGTGTGCCGACCTTCCTGCAGGTGGCGTTGGGGTCGTCCTGCGGGCAGCGCCAGATGTCGCCATTCGCGCCCTCGTACCCCACGGTCGTGCCCACGTACACCGACGGCGTGGCGTCGTCTGCCGCGTTGGCCTCGGCGGCGACTGCCGTGGCACCGCGCACGACGCCCACGGCGTCGCAGCTCGTGGGCTGGTACGGGTCGCACCGCAGCACGGGCCCGTCGAAGGTGCCCGCGAAGAGCGGCCCGCCGTCCTGCATCGCGAGCTGGGTGATGGAGCTCATCGCGCCGTCGAGCCGGCTGCAGGCCGGACTGCCCCCCACCGTGCAGCGCAGGATGTCCACGGCCCCCCTGCGACCGACCTGTGACACAGCTGCGATGCCCCAGGCGCCGTCGGTGCCTCCGGAGGCGGCACGGGATTGCGTTTCCTCGCCACCGGATGACCCGCACCCGGAAACGGCGCCGGCGATCACGCCGAGGGCGGCGAGCAGTGCGAGCACGCGGGCAAGCGGACGGGTGGCGATGCGCATGGGGTTCCTCATGGCTCGGGGGCGCGTCGACGGGCACACTACCGGCGATCGCCCGCGAGACAGGAGCCGCCGCATGAATGTCACGACCAGCCGCGCCACCGACCCCACCCGCATCAAGGCCGACGCGTTGGTGGTGCCGGTGCCGTCGCCTCCCGGTGACCTCGAGGGCGCGCTCGCCAAGGTGGATGCCGCACTCGGCGGGCTGGTGGCGTCGGTGATCGCCGACGGCGAGGTGACGGGCGGCGCCGGGCAGGTGCGGGTGCTGCACACGCGTGGCGACCTTCCCGCGGCTCGCGTGCTGCTCACGGGCGTGGGCGACGATCCCGACCGCGGCGCATGGGCGGCCGCCGGCCGCGCGGCGGCGCGGGCGGCGCGCGATGCCGGCGCACGCCGGGTGGCCCTGCTTCCGCCCCCTGATGCCGATCGCGGTGACGTGCGGGCCATGGCTGAGGGCCTGGCGACCGGCGCGTGGCGCCTCGACGCCTTCCGCTCGGCGAAGAAGGAGGGTGGCAAGCGCGGGCGCGACAGAGGCGAGATGGAGGTCGTGGTGGCCGGGGGCGGGCTGCCGCCTGCCGCCGCGAAGGCCGTGGGCGCCACCGCCGAGGCCGTCAACCTCGCGCGCGAGCTGGCCGAGACGCCGTCCAACCACATGACCCCGACCATCCTCGCCAAGCGCGCCGAGCAGGTGGCGCGCGGCCGGCGCACGCTGTCGATCGACGTCCTCGGCCCGAGGGAGCTCACCACCCTCAAGGCGGGGGCACTCCTCGCGGTGGCCCAGGGCTCGTCCCAGCAGCCGCGCATGATCGTCATGCGCTACCGCCCGCCGAAGGCCGCGCGCACCACGCGCGAGGTGCTGGGGCTGGTGGGCAAGGGCGTGACCTTCGACACCGGCGGGATCTCCATCAAGCCCGCCGGCGGCATGGAGGAGATGAAGATGGACATGGCGGGAGGCGCGGCGGTGATCGCCGCCATGGGCCTGATCGCCGACCTCGAGGTGCCGGCCGAGGTGCTGGCCGTGGTGCCCGCCACCGAGAACATGCTGAACGGCGCGGCGATGAAGCCGGGCGATGTCTTCACGGCGATGAACGGCAAGACCATCGAGGTGACCAACACCGACGCCGAGGGCCGGCTGATCCTGGCCGATGCCCTCACCTACTGCGCGCGCCAGGGGGCCACGCGCATCATGGACATGGCCACCCTCACCGGCGCCATCGTGGTGGCCATCGGCGAGGTGTACGCCGGGCTCTTCGGCTCGGACCCCGCCTTCACCGAGCTCGTGCGCGAGGCGGGCGACGAGACCGGCGACCTCTGCTGGCCCATGCCGATGCACCCCGGCTACGACCCGCTCGTGAAGAGCTCCGTGGCCGACCTCAGCAACGCCGCGAAGAAGCGCCAGGCCGGCGCGGTGTACGCCGCCCGCTTCCTGCGCGACTTCACCGAGGGCCGCCCCTGGTGCCACGTGGACGTGGCGGGCACCGCGATGCAGGGCGACCACGCGACCGGCTTCGGCGTGCGGCTCGCTGCCGACGTGGCATCGCGGGTTGCCCGCCTGAAGTGAAGCGGCTCCTCACGCTCATCCTGCTGATGGCCATCGCCGCGGGCGTGGCCTTCCTCATCATGCGCACGGTGGCGCGCACGGAGGTGACCGACGTGCTCACCGCGCCGGGGCCGATCACCGACGTCTCCGTGGCCACCGGCGCGGGATCGGTGGCCGTGGATGCCGGGGCCGATGACCAGCTCATCGCCCGCATCACGAAGGGCTATGCGTTCTTCGCCCCGGAGGTGATGACCACCACCACGGCCGGCAAGGTGGTGCTCGACACCGACTGCCCCACGCTGGGCGTGCTCACTGGCTGCTCGGTGGACTTCGACGTGGTCATGCCTCCCGCGGCATCGGTGCGCGCCACCAGCACGGCGGGCTCGGTGATGGTCACGGGCACGTCCGGCCCCGTGGTGGCCGAGAGCACCGCGGGCGGGGTGGCCGTGCTGCGATCGCGCGCGCGGGATATCCGCGCGTCGAGCACGGCCGGGGACGTGCGGGTGGAGGCCGAGCAGGCGCCCGAGCGCGTGGAGGCATCCACCACGGCCGGCGGGGTGACCGTGGTGGTGCCGCGCGGCGACTACCGCGTGGATGCCAGCGCGGGGGCCGGCTCGGTGAACCTCGAGGGCATCACGGACACCCCGTCGTCCGGCCGGGTCATCATCGCCAGCGCATCGGCCGGCGACGTGACCATCCGCGCGCGCTGATCAGGCGCTGAGGCGGGCCTCGAGGCCGTCGAGCAGGGCCTCGAGGCCGAACTCGAACACGTCGTCCTCGCCGCGGGCGATATCGGCGAACACCTCCACCAGCAGCGGCTCGTCGAACTCCTCGGCGGACGCGCCGTCCTCGATCGCCGATGCCTCGCCCATCGTGAACCCGATCGTCCAGCGCGACACCACGCGCACCGCGCGCAGAGCGTCCTCCCGGGCGAACCCGGTGTCCTCCATGGCGTTGAAGATGGTGCCCACCAGCACCGTGCTGCTGCGGTAGGCCACCGAGGGGCGCGCGGCGATCATCGCCACCACGTTGGGGTGCAGCTTGAGGGTCTCGCGGTAGCCGCGCGCGAAGGTGGTCATGTCCTGGCGCCAGTCGCCGGTGAGGTCGAGCCCCGACACGAACTCCGTCTGCACGAGCGCCACCACGCCGTCCATCATCTCGGCCTTGCCGCCGGGCACGTGGTGGTAGAGCGACATGGCCTCCACCCCGAGCTCCGACGCCACCGCGCGCATGCTGCAGCCCTGCACCCCCGACTCGTCGATCACGGCGAGGGCGGCCTCGACCACGCGCTCGCGCGAGAGCGGCTC
>CAIYRJ010000317.1 GCA_903928615.1 uncultured Actinomycetes bacterium
CCCCCACCTGGTGCGCGTGGACCTGCAGCGCGCGGACGTGCAGGGGGTGGTGAGCTACTCGGGGGTGACAGTCACCGCGGTCACGGGCGAGCCCATCCTGGCGCTGGCCACCCCGGAGCTCGCGACCGTGTCGGGCCCGGTGTCGGTGACCCTCGCCTACCAGCCCACCAATCGCGCGTCGGCGGTGCCCACCCCGGGCGTCCCCGCCGGCTGGCGGATCAGCGCGACCGCGGGTGCCTCGTGGACCCTCCTGCGCCGCCCGGCCCGGGATCGCATCGAGCTCACCGACTCCTCGGGCCAGGTGGTGCCCTTCCGCGAGGCATCCCCCGGCGCGTGGGTGGCCGACTGGGGCGCGGGGCAGGACTGGCCGAGCGGGCAGTTCGCCGTCCTCTCCCAGGCGACGGGGGTGGCGAACGCGCCGTTCCAGATCACCGAGCGCTCCGGCCAGGTCACCACCTTCCCCGACACCGCCGTGGGCCAGCGCTCGTACCCGTCGTCGACCTGGTCGGCGAAGACCCCGGCCCCGCAATTGGACTACGCCGCCGGGGGCAGGCTCGTGGGCATCACCGACCCGGTCTCGGGCAGGCGTATCGCGCTCGGCTATGGAGGATCCGGCTCGTGCCCGAGCTCCCCGGGCGATGGCTTCATCGGCGCACCCGACGGCATGCTGTGCACGGTCACGGGCTGGGACGGCTCACTCACCCAGGTGTTCTATGCCCGGCGCGCCGGGTCCGCGGTGGTGGCCCGGATCGTGACCAACGCACAGGCCGGCGGCCAGCAGCTGGCGCAGACCGACATCGGTTATGACGCGGCCGGCAGGCCCGACCGCCTTCGGGGTGACCTGGCCAATGCGGCGATCGCGTCGGGCGTGCTGCCCGATGCCATCGGGGCGACGAGCGCCGAGGTGATGACCACGATCGCATACGACCCCCAGGGTCGCGTGGTGAACATCACGCGACCCTCGCCGCTGCTCGGGGGATCGCAGGGCACGGCTCCCGAGCGCATTGCACGCGCGTTCGCGTATCCCGAGAGCGGGAAGTTGGTCGTGACCCAGCCCGGCCGCGAGCAGCCGGTATCCACCGCCACCGCAACGGTGGCCACCATGCTCACCACCGAGACCACGGATGCCGCCGGCCGGCCGACCGCGACCCGGTGGGACCCGGCCACCCAGGCGCCCATGGAGCGCACCGCGCCCGGCGGCATGGTCACCCGCTACGAGTACGACGCCCTCGGGCGCCAGTCGTCGGTGACCGGTCCGAGCGCGGACATCGATGCCGCCTCGGCGCCGCGCACCACGTATCGCTACGACACCATGCCCGGCAGCGGATCGCAGGGCCAGCCCGTGCCCATCGAGGGGCTGCTGGCCACCTACTGGCAGGGCGGCCAGTTCCAGGGCACCCCGGGCGGCGCGTCGATCGGCCCGCAGATCGCGGGCCGGGGGCCGACGAGGCTCGAGATCCGCTGGCCGGCAAGCCCCCTCGGCACCGGGCCGTTCTCGGCACGCCTCGAGGGGCTCATCGTCGTGCCCGACGGTGGCGTCTCGCAGATCTCCAACGCGGTTCCCGCCAGCCAGGTGTGGGTGAACGGCCTCGCCTGCCGCCCGCAGTGCCCCAGCACCCTCGGCCTCGCGCAGAAGAAGCCCGGCGACCTGCTGCAGGTCAGGGTCGATGTGCGCTCGGCGGCGTCGGGCGTGGCCACGGCGGGCGTCACCTGGACCACCGCCAAGGGGTCCGGCGCCATACCGGC
>CAIYRJ010000318.1 GCA_903928615.1 uncultured Actinomycetes bacterium
GCGCTGGCCGCCGAGGTGGAGCCCGACCAGGTGCTCGACCGCATCGTCGCCGCCATCCCGCAGCCCAAGGTGGAGATCGGTGGCGGCCGCGCCACCGGCTGACACCACGTCCACCGTGGCGTCCACCGGCCGCAGCGCGGCCTCGCTGCTGCGCCGCGTGGAGGTGCGCGTGGGCCGCAGGCTCGATGGCCTGCTGCAGGGCGAGCGCCGTGGACGGCGCCCCGGCCCCGGCGGCGAGGCCGCGGTCACGCGCGCCTACGAGCCCGGTGACGACGTGCGCTGGATCGACTGGCCGCTCACCGCGCGGTCGGGCAAGCCCATGGTGCGCGTGCCCGAGCTCGAGCCCGTGCTCACCACCTGGGCGCTCGTGGACATGTCGCCGTCCATGGCCTTCGGCACGCATGGCGGCACCAAGATCGACCAGGCCCGCGAGGTGGTGGCGGCGCTCGGCGTGGTGCTTCGGCGTCGCGGCGACCGCCTGGGCCTCGCGGTGACCACCCGTGGCGACCTCGACCTGGTGCATCCGCCCCGCGGCGACCGGCGCGGGCTCATCGACGCCGTGGCCGCCGTGGAGTCGGTGGTGCCCCACGGCGAGGGCCGCACCGACCTCGCCCGGGCCGTGAACCTGGTGGGTCGCGTGGCCCGCCACCGCGGAATGGTGGTGATCATCAGCGACATGCCCTGGGCCGAGGGCCTGGAGCGCGCGATCGGCGGGCTTGGCCGCAAGCACGACGTGATCGTGGTGGAGATCCGCGACCGTCGCGAGCGGGAGATCCCGCCCGTCGGGGTCATTCCCCTCCGTGACGTGGAGACCGGCCGCACCCTGCTCGTCGATACATCCGACCCGCGCTTCCAGGAGCGCTTCGCCGCCGCGGTGGACGACGCCGAGCGTCGGCGCCGCGGGATGATCGCCCGCACGGGGGCGCGCTACGTGGTGATGGAGCCCGGCCGCGACTGGCTGCTCGACCTGGCCCGCGCGCTCGGCGCCGCCCGCCCCGCCCGGAGGGCGGTGTGAGCATCGTGAGCTTCGCGAGCCCCTGGGCCCTGCTGCTGCTCATCCCGCTGTTCGCGGGGGTGGCTTGGTGGCTCCTGCGCGAGCGCCGCGGCACCCGCCGCGCGGCCGTGCCCTTCGCCGACCTCGACCTGGTGGCGTTCGCCGCGCCGAAGCGCCGCTGGACCCGTTGGCTGCCCGGCACCCTGCTCGTGCTCGCCCTCACCGCCTTCACCGTGGCGCTCGCGCGCCCGGAGTCGGTCACCAGCGTGCCGCGCGAGGAGGGCACGATCATGTTGGCCATCGACGTGTCGGGATCGATGGCCGCCGATGACGTGTCGCCCTACCGCCTGCGCGCCGCGCAGGACGCCGCCAAGACCTTCGCGGAGCGCGTGCCGCGGCAGTTCCAGGTGGGCCTCGTGGCCTTCAACGGGCAGGCCGACGTGCTGCTGCCGCCTTCCACCGACCGCGAGGCGTTCAAGCGCTCGGTCGACTCCCTCGTGGCCGATGGTGCCACGGCGTCCGGCGAGGCGATCATCTCGTCGGTGGAGGCCATCCGCTCCACGCAGCCGGGCGCCGAGAAGCTGAGGAGCGCCCGCGTGCTGCTGCTCTCCGACGGCGCCAACACCGTGGGCACCATGCCGCAGGACGCCGCGCAGGTGGCCAAGGACGCCGGCGTGCCGGTGTACACCGTGGCCCTCGGAACGGCCGAGGGCGTGCTGCCCGACGGCCGCGCGGTGCCGCCGGATCCGGCGTCGCTCGCCGCCGTTGCGGAGATCACCGGGGGCGAGGCCTTTGAGAGCAAGGACGCCGAGTCGGTGCGCACCGTGTACGAGGACCTCGGCACGTTCGTGGGCACCAAGACGATCATGAGCGAGGCCACGGCCTGGCCGACCGCCATCGCGGCGCTGCTGCTCATGCTCGCGGGCGTGGTCGCCTGGCGCGTGGGGCCGCGGCTGTGACCTTCCTCTCGCCGATGTGGCTGTGGGCGCTGCTCATCGTGCCCGTGCTCGTGGCCATGGCCGTGGTGTGGGAGCGCCAGCGCGGCGAGGCCGCCCGGGCGTTCGCCGACCCGCGCGTGATGGCCATCGGCGCCGATGCGCGCGGCCGCATGCTTCGCCGCGTGGCCCTGGGCCTGGCGATCCTCGCTGCTGCCATGGGACCCATCGCGCTCGCGCGCCCCGCCGTGGACACCACGGAGGAGCGCCGCCAGGGCGCCGTGATGCTGGCCATCGACACCTCGAAGAGCATGCAGAAGACCGACCTGCAGCCCACGCGCCTCGAGGCGGCGAAGGAGGCCGCCAACAGGTTCCTCGATGCCGCGCCCGACGAGGCGCTGGTCGGCCTGGCCACCTTCAACGACCGGGCGGTGGTGCGCGTGGCGCCCACGCTCGACCGTCCCGCCGTGCGCGCAGCGCTCGACAACCTCGAGGTGAAGGAGGGCACGGCGCTGGGCTCGGCCGTGGTGGCCAGCCTCGGTGCGCTGAGCGGCGCCGGGGTGCTCGAGCCGCTGCCGCCCACGCCGCAGCAGTCGGCCGGGCGCGTGCTGGTGCTCACCGACGGCGCGGGCAATGTCGGCATCACGCCGGAGGAGGCCACCCAGCGCGCGCGCGACAAGCGCGTGCCGGTGTACACCGTGATGCTCGGCAATGACCCCGGCCGGCCCGACCGACCGCCGCCCCCGGAGACCCTGGCCACCATGGCCACGCAGACCGGCGGGGTGTTCGCGCAGACCACGTCCACCGAGGACCTGGTGCGCATCTTCGAGGACATCGGTGGGGCACTCACCCAGGTGCCCACGGTGCGCCAGCTCACGGTGCTCGCGCCGATCCTCGCGCTGCTGCTGCTGGGGGGTGCCGGGGTGCTCATGCTGCTGGCGCGCAAGCGGCCGGTGGCGAGCGGCCCCGGAGCCGCTGTGGGCACGCTCCCGCCGCTGTCCTGAGGCGCCGCCGGACTACTTGAGCGTGCTGAAGGCGTCCACCTTCGACGCCTCACCCACCACAAGCAGCTCGTCGCCGGCATTCACCACGGTCTCGGCGCGCGCGGGCTCGTAGTCCTCGCCGGGCTTCTTCACGCACACGATGGTGACGTCGAAGCGGCTGCGCACGCGGGCCTGCTCGAGTGACTGTCCCTCGATCTCGCCCGGCACGGTGGTCTCGGCCATGGCGAAGCGCGGGTCGAGCATGACGTAGTCGATGGTGCGACCCACCAGCGCATGCGCGATGCGCTCGCCCATGTCGCGTTCGGGGAAGATCACGCGGTGCACGCCGATGCGCTTGAGGATCTCCCCATGGCGCGCGGTCATGGCCTTGGCCCACACCTGGGGCACGCCGATGTCCAGCAGCACCGACGCCGCGAGGATGCTCGCCTCGTTGTCGCCGCCGATGGCCACCACCGCCGTGCCCACCTCGCCTGCCCCCACGAGGCGCATGGCGTCGATGTCGGTGGCGTCGGCCTGCACCGACTGCGCGAGCGTGGCCATGTACTTCTGCACCAGCCGCTCGTCGGAGTCGACGCCGATGACGTCGTGCCCCAGCTGGGTGAGGCACTCCGCGCAGGCGGCGCCGAAGCGACCCAGTCCCACGATCATGACCTCGGCATTCCTACCCAACGATCGGCCTTTCCTCGGGGTACTTGATGATGGATGAGCGTTCGCGGATGACCAGCGCGGCGCCGAGTACCTGTGGACCCAGGCGGCCCAGCACCATGAGGATGATGAGGATCGTATTGGAGCCGGATGAGAGCTCGGGCGTGATGCCCGTGGAGAGCCCGGTCGTGGAGATGGCCGATGTCACCTCGAAGAGCGCCGGCTGCAGGTCGAAGCCGCTCGTGGCCACCAGCGCCAGCGTGCCCAGTGCGATGAGGCTCGTGAAGATCACCGTCACCGCGAGGGCCTGCCGCACGGCCGACTGCGGGAGGCTGCGGCCCAGCAGTTGCACCTCGCGGTCACCCCGCAGTGACGCGATGGTGGCGATGGCGAGCACCAGCATGGTGGTCACCTTGATGCCACCCGAGGTGCTCACGCTGCCGGCGCCGATGAGCATGAGGAAGTCGGTGATCATCAGTGTCTCCGGGCGCACCTCGCCGTACGACACGCTGTTGAAGCCGGCGGTGCGCGGCGAGACCCCCTGGAAGGCGCCGTTCAGGATCTTGTCGCCGGTGCCCATCGGCCCGAGCGTGCCGGGGTTGGTCCACTCGATGATGAGCACGGCGCCGATGCCGAACACGAGCAGGGCGGCGGTGCCGATGATGGTCAGCCGGGTGTGCAGGCTCCAGTGCCGGCGGGTGTGGAGCTTGTTGCGCCTGCGCCGGATGAGGTCGGCCCATACCGGCAGGCCGAGTCCGCCGGCGATGATGGCCACCATCAGTGCTCCGAGGATGATCCAGTCGCCCTGGAAGCCCATGAAGTTGTCGCTGAACAGCGAGAAGCCAGCGTTGTTGAACGCGGTGACCGCGTGGAACACGCCGTACCAGAGCGCGTCGCCGAATCCGTCGCCCAGCGACAGGAACCTGAGGAACAGCACGAGGGCGATGAACGCCTCGATGATGAGCGTGAGCACCGCGACGCCGATGACGATGCCCTTCACCTCGCCCGGCGCGAGGATGCCCTGCTCGGCCTGTGCCGCTGCGCGCCGCCGGAACCCCAGTCGCCCCCCGATGATCAGCACGAGGATCGCCGTGAAGGTCATCACCCCGAGGCCGCCCAGCTGCACGAGCACCAGGATGACCGCCTGCCCGAACGGGCTCCAGAAGGTGGCGGTATCCACCACCGAGAGCCCGGTGACCGTGATCGACGAGGTGGCGGTGAAGAAGGCGTCGATGAAGGGCACCGCCCCGCCGCCGGCGCGGCTGATGGGGAGGAGCAGCAGGATCGTCCCCACGGCCAGCGC
>CAIYRJ010000319.1 GCA_903928615.1 uncultured Actinomycetes bacterium
CGCCTGGCGCCCCTCGAGGATCATCGGGGCGAGCGATGCGAAGCCGCCGCGCACCATCACGATGTCGGCCACCGCGCGCGCCATCTGGCTCGCCTCGCCCGGGGCGATGGCCACCCGCGACTTCTTGAGCGCGGGGACGTCGTTCACGCCGTCACCGATCATCGCGACGTTGTAGCCCTCGGCTGCCAGCGCGCCGACGATGCGCTCCTTGTCGTCGGGCGTGGCGCGGCCCACGATGCCCGCGCCGGTGACCACGCGCGCGAGCGCCGTGGGGTCGGTGGGCAGCTCCGACGCCAGGATGGGCGCGCTCGAGTGGATGCCGCAGTCGGCGGCGATTGCCCCCACGGTGGCCGGCGCGTCGCCCGACACCACGTGCACCGGGATGCCCTCGCGCCCGAGGAACTCCACCGCGCCGCGGACGTCGGGCTGCAGGGTCTCGGCCAGCGCCACCACCCCCATCGCCCGCAGGCCGGCGGGCGGCGGATCATCGGGCCCCGGCTCGCCGAGCGGCCCCGTGCCGTGCGCCAGCACCAGCACGCGACGGCCCTGGCTCGACTCGCGGTGCACGACGTCGGCGAGCGGACCGGGGTTCAGCACGCCCGGCGCGCCCAGCGCGAGCACGCGATCACCCAGGCGCACCCCCGCCCATCGCCTGCGGGAGCTGAAGGGCACCACCTCGTCGGGCTGCACGGGGTCGTGGGGCAACTCGCGCGCGATGGCGTCGAGCGTCTCGTCCCTGTCGGGCCAGCAGGCCGCGTACTCGGCCAGCGCCGCGTCGAGCGCGCCCTCGTCCACGCCGGCGGCGGGGTCGCGGTGCACGAGGCGGGCATCGCCGGTGGTGAGCGTGCCGGTCTTATCCACCAGCACCATGTCCGCCGATGCGAGTGCCTCGATGGCCGAGAGCTGCTGTGCCAGCGCCCCCCGCCGCGACATGCGGATGGTGCTCACCGCGTAGGTGATGCTGGCGAGCAGGATGAGCCCCTCGGGAATCATCGTGACCATGGCCGCCGTCGCCGTGGACACGGCCTCCTCGAGGTCGGGGCTGGTGCGCCAGAGCGCCAGGGCCAGCACCGCGCCCAGCGGGATCATGATGGCCACCATGGCCAGCAGCAGGCGATTCATGCCGCGCTGCAGGGGGGAGAGCGGGTGGCGGAACGAGCGCGCGACGTTCGACACGTGCCCCGCATAGGAATCCTCGCCCACGGCCTCGGCCACGTACGAGCCCGATCCCTCGGCGCAGAAGGCGCCCGCACGCACCTGGTCTCCCGCCTCGTGGGTGACCGGCCGCGACTCGCCGGTGAGCACGGCCTCGTCGAGGGCGAGCGACTCGGCCGTGCGGAGCGTGCCATCGGCCACCACCTGGTCGCCGGCGCCGATCAGCAGCAGGTCGCCGGGCACCACGTCGTCAACCGGGAGCCCCCGCTCGCGTCCGTCGCGCACCACGCGGGCGGTGGGCGCCACCAGGGCGGCCAGGCGCTCGACCGCGCGCTTGGCCCGCACCTCCTGCGCGATGCCGATGGTGATGTTGATCACCAGGATCGCCAGGAAGAAGACATCGCGCCAGTCGCCGAACGCGAGGGTGATCACCGCGAACGCCGCGAGGATCAGGTTGAACACCGTGAAGACGTTCGCGCGGACGATGCTCGCGTACGAGCGCCCGGGCGGGCGCGGGCGGTGCCTGGGCCTCCGCGCCGCGGCCTCCGCCTCGGTCAGGCCCGCCGGGCCCGTGGTGACGGGCAGGACGGCCGTCTCGGCGGTCTCGGTGCTCACCCCCTAAGGGTTGCACCCCCGACACCCCGGTGCCTCGCCCCGAGGGCACGCTGGTACCATCGAGGCGTGCGAAACCTGACCCGGGCAGCCCTGCTGGCCGCGCTCATCGCGCCTGCCGCCGCCACGGCCCTCGGCCCTCCGCCGACACCGTCCGGCACCTCGTGGTTGCTCGTCGACGGCCAGAC
>CAIYRJ010000320.1 GCA_903928615.1 uncultured Actinomycetes bacterium
CGCAACGTCACCACGCTGGGTCGTGGCGGCAGCGACACCACGGCGGTGGCGCTGGCGGCGGCGCTCGACGCCGAGGTGTGCGAGATCTACACGGACGTGACGGGCGTGTTCACCGCCGACCCGCGCATCGAGCCCGGTGCCGCGAAGCTGCCGCTCGTCAGCCACGAGGAGATGCTCGAGATGGCGGCCTCGGGCTCGAAGGTGCTCGCGCTGCGTTCCGTGGAGGTCGCGCGCCTGCACGACGTGCCGCTGCACGTGAGGTCATCATTCGCCCCCGATGAGGGGACCTGGATCACCAAGGAGACTCCCATGATGGAGAGGGCGTTCGTGTCGGGCATCGCGCACAAGAGCGACGAGGCCAAGGTCGCGCTGCTCGGCGTGGAGGACCAGCCCGGCGTGGCGGCCACCGTGTTCACGGAGCTCGCCGACGCGCACATCAACGTGGACACCATCATCCAGAACGTCGGCGTGGACGGCCGCGCCGACCTGTCGTTCACCGTGCCGCTCCCCGATCTCCGCAAGGCGCTCGAGGTGATCGAGGGCATGGGTGACCGCCTGCCGCACCGCGAGACCATCTCGGACGACCAGATCGGCAAGGTGTCGCTCATCGGCGAGGGCATGCGGTCGAACCCCGGCATCGCCGCGCTGATGTTCCGCACGCTCGCCGCAGAGGGCATCAACATCCAGATGATCGACACCTCCACCATCCGCATCACGGTGGTGATCGCCCGTGGCGAGGTGGACCGCGCCGTGCGCGCGCTGCACGATGCCTTCGATCTCGCCAGCGAGGCGGAGCGCCGCGGTGTTTAACGTGGCCGTCGTCGGCGCCACCGGCGCCGTCGGCTCCACCATGGTCCGCGTGCTCGAGGAGCGGGGCTTCCCGGTCACCGAGCTCAGGCCGCTGGCATCTGCCCGCAGCGCCGGCACGATCGTGGAGTACCTGGGCAAGCCCTTCGAGGTGCAGGAGCTCACCGAGCAGTCGTTCGAGGGCATCCAGATCGCCCTCTTCTCGGCCGGCGGCCAGCGCGCCCGCGACTTCGCCCCCGCGGCGGTGGAGGCCGGCGCCGTGGTCATCGACAACTCGTCGGCGTTCCGCATGGATCCCGCGGTGCCCTTGGTGGTGCCCGAGGTCAACGAGGCGGACATCGAGGGGCACCAGGGCATCATCGCCAACCCCAACTGCGTGGCGGCACCGCTGGTGGTGGCGCTCAAGCCCATCGCTGACGCCGTGGGCCTCGAGCGCGTGATCGTGTCGTCGTACCAGTCGGTGAGCGGCACCGGCGTGGCCGCCATCGACGAGCTGCGCGCGCAGACTGCCGGCAACCTGGCGGGCGATGAGCCCGCACCGCAGGTGTACCCGCACCCGATTGCCTTCAACGCCATCCCGCACATCGACGTGTTCGACGACAGCGGCTACACGGGCGAGGAGGTGAAGGTGGCCAACGAGACCCGCAAGATGTTGCACCTGCCCGACCTCGCGGTGTCGGCCACCTGCGTGCGCGTGCCGGTGATCCGCTCGCATTCGGAGGCCGTGCACATCGAGACCACCGAGCCCATCACGGCAAAGGCCGCCCGCGAGATCCTCATGCTCGCGCCCGGTGCCGTGGTGCTCGACGAGCCGGCCAGCAACACCTACCCGCTCGCCCGCGATGCGGAGGGCCGCGACGAGGTGTTCATCGGGCGCATTCGCGAGGACGCCTCGCACCCGCGGGGCCTCGCCATGTGGATCGTCGCCGACAACCTGCGCAAGGGCGCGGCCAGCAACGCCGTGCAGATCGCCGAGAGCCTCGTCACCAACGGGTGGCTATAACCAACTACTCCGTGGCTTGGTCGAATGGGATCGGGCCTGCCGGGGTGGGGACCATGCGGCGTGACTGGGGGTGGCCGTCGTCCGCCTTCTCGCGGCAGGCGGCGCATGACGGGCGGGTGATGCCGTCGGGGCGCATCGGGGCCTCGGTGCTCGACGGGCCGTGGGCCGGGTCACAGCGGCAGAGGCCCTCGAAG
>CAIYRJ010000321.1 GCA_903928615.1 uncultured Actinomycetes bacterium
CACCCACGGGGAGGCCCGCGCCGATCGCGGCGGCCATGGGCTCCTCGATGAGGTACGCCTGACGCGCCCCGGCCGAGAGCGTGGCCTCCTCCACCGCGCGCTTCTCCACGCCGGTCACGCCCGACGGAACACACACCACCACGCGCGGATGCGCCCACCTGTTCTGGTGCACCTTCTGGATGAAGTGGCGGAGCATGGTCTCGGTCACGTCGAAGTCGGCGATCACGCCGTCCTTCAGCGGCCGGATGGCCGTGATGTTCCCGGGGGTGCGGCCGAGCATGCGCTTGGCCTCGATGCCCACGGCATGCACGTCGCCGGTGCGCTGGTCGATGGCCACCACGGACGGCTCCGAGAGCACGATGCCGCGGCCCTTGACGTACACGAGGGTATTCGCCGTGCCGAGGTCGACGGCCATGTCGCGGCCGCCGAAGCCGCTGAGGTAGCTCATGAAGCCGATCGGGGGCCTCCGGTGCCGATCGCGATGGTCCTGCCGGGCGCCCGTCGACGCCGCCGGAAAGGGTATCCCACCCCGCTACGTGCGCGAATCCCCGGGGCCGCGATGCACGGGCCGTTGCATCACGCGGGGAACAGGCCCTCCGCGCGCAGCAGCGACGCCACATCGCCCACCGGAAGCCCCACGATGGCGCTGGGATCGCCCGTGACGGACTCCACGAGCGCTCCGCCGGCGCCCTGGATGGCGTACGCGCCCGCCCTCCCCTGCCACTCGCCCTGCGCCAGGTACCAGTCGAGGAGCGCGTCGTCGAGATGCCGGAAGCGCACCTCGGCCACGGCGAGGGCCTCCGACTCGCCGCGCTCCGTGATGAGCACCACGCCGGACATCACCTGGTGCGCGCGGCCCGACAGCGCGACCAGCATGGCCCGGGCCTCCGGCGGCCCCGCCGCCTTGCCGAGCGCCCGGCCGTCGAGCACCACCTCGGTGTCGGCGCCCAGCACGCCTCCCCCACCCGGAACGCCCACGCGCCCGGCCACCTCGCGCGCCTTGCCCCGTGCGTGCGCCATCACCCGCTCGGCCGCCGGGAGGCCCTCGTCGCTCTGCTCGGGCTCCCCCGAGGCGACCACGCGGAACGGCACGCCCAGCGACCCCAGCAGCCCGCGGCGCTGGGGCGACCGCGAGGCGAGGATGATCAGCCGATGATCTCCGAGTCGGCGAAGTGGATGCCCAGCTCGCGGGCCGCCGATTCGGGTCCGTCCGAACCGTGGATGACGTTCTGGCCCACCTCGAGCGCGTAGTCACCCCGGATGGTTCCGGGAGCGGCGTCCTGCGGGTTGGTGGCGCCCATCATGGTGCGGCAGGCGAGAATCGCGCCCTCGCCCTCAATGCACATCATCACCACGGGGCCCGAGGTGATGAACTCCACGAGCTCGGCGAAGAACGGCTTGTCGCGATGCTCCGCGTAGTGCTCCTCCGCGGCGTCGCGGGCCATCACGCACTTCTTGAGGCCGAGCACCGCGAACCCGCGCCGCTCGAAGCGGGCGAGGATGTCCCCCGAGAGGCCCCGCGCGACCGCGTCGGGCTTGATCATCACGAAGGTGCGCTCGGTCATGAGATGCGTGTCTCCTCGGAGAAGCTTGAGCTGGAGGGCGATGCCGGGGCCGCGCAGTACGGGCACACGCGCCACGAGGGCTCGAGGGGCTCGGAGCAGCGACGGCAGGGCTCGCGCAGAGGGGCGGTGCACATGGGGCACACCAGGAACTTCGGACCCACCACGGCCTCGCACTCGGGGCACCGGAGGCCCTCCACCTGCGCCTCGAGGGCGAGCGTCTCGAGCTCGCGGTCGTGTGCATCGGTGAGGTATTCCGGCGGACGGATGAAGAGGTAGATCAGCGGCCCGAGGAACGGGATGACGAGTGCGAGCACGGTTGATCCCGTGATCGCGCCGGCGTTCTCGAAGCGGCGCCGGGAGTCCTGGTAGACCCAGTACGCCAGGGCGAGCCAAAGGGCGATCGCGAAGACCTGGATGATGACGAGCGAGATGGTCCACGCCGTCGAACCGAAGAAGTCAGAGACTGCGTTCAGGGTTCACTTCCTGAAGTCGTCGAGCCGCCACACCGTGGCCAGGCCCTCCTCGGGGCCCGAGGCGGCGGCGAGTGTATCGGACTGCCCCATCACGACGGGGGCGAGGTCGGAGAGCAGGTGCAGCGAGCCGGCAACCAGCACCGCGCCACCGGGACCGGCATCGGCGCGGGCGGCCTCCAGGGCCCGGGCGGGCCCGGGAACCACGTCGGCATCGACGCCGCGCTCGCGCAGCATTCGGGCGATGGGCTCGGGGAGGATCGCCCGACCCGAGGACGCCCGCGTCACGTGCGCGCTGCGGATGACCGGGGCGAGGGCGTCGAGGATCCCCTCGGCATCCTTGTCGGCCATCATGCCGATCACGGCGACCGGCCTCACGCTGCCGAGGATCACCGGAACGGCCTCGGCCAGGGCGCGCGCGCCCGCCGGGTTATGCGCGCCGTCAAGCACCACGGTGGGATCCCCATGCACCACCTGCAGGCGACCGGGATTGCGCACCGACGCCAGGCCCCGCTCCACCTCGTCCCGCACGAGCCCGCGATCGAGCACGCGCTCGGCGGATGCCACAGCGAGCGCGAGATTGGCGCGCTGCCAGCGGGCGGGCAGGTCGGCGTCCACGCGAAGGGCGCCATTGGGAGTGCGGATGGTCATGGAGTGACCGTTTCCGGCTTGCACGTCGAAGTCCTGCCCCATCCACCAACCCGACATGCCGCGTGCATCCACCGCGGCGCGCACCTCGGGCAGGCTCGCCGGGGCCTGCGCGCCGACCACGAGGCCGGTGAAGCCATCGGGGGCCACGCCGAGCTTCTCGCCGGCGATCGTGGCGACGTCATCGCCGAGGAGCTCCGTGTGATCGAGGTCCACCGCCGAGAGGGCCACCACCGGGGCATCGATCACGTTGGTGGCGTCGAGCCTGCCGCCGAGGCCGGCCTCCACCACCACGGCCTCCGCCCCTGCGGCGGCCAGGGCGTCGAAGGCCACGGCCGTCATGGCCTCGAACTGGGTGATCGCGCCCTCCGGCACCCCGGGCACCGCCGCGTGCACGCGCGTGGCCGCGGCGGCGAACGCATCGGGCGGCATGACGACCCCGTCGAGCTCCACGCGCTCCCGCCACCCGAGGATGTGCGGCGAGGTGTAGGCGCCGGTGCGAAGGCCGGCGGCCGCGAGGAAGGCCGCGGTCATGCGGGTGACCGACGTCTTGCCGTTGGTGCCCACCACGTGCACCGAGGGGATGCCGCGGCACGGCTGCCCCAGGGCGTCCATGAGCGCCTGCATGCGCTCGAGCCCGAACCTCATGCCCATGAGGTCGAGTCCCGCGATCCAGCGCTCGGCTGCCGCGGGGTCCATGCGGGTCACCCCAGGGCGTCGAGCCGGGCGGAGACCTCCTCCGCCTCGGCCGCGAAGCGCCGTGCCTTCTCGCGCTCGGCCTCCACAAGGTGCTCCGGCGCGCGGCTCGTGAACTTCTCGTTCGACAGCTGCTTCTCGGCCCGCGCCAGCTCGGTGCGCGCGGCCGCGAGGGCGGCCTCGAGGCGGGCGCGCTCCGCGGCCTCGTCCACCTCCGGGGCCTTCACGAGGATGCGCCCGTACGAGATGGGGATCACCAGGGCGTCGTCACCGGGGTCCCCGAGCTCGAGGTTGGCGATGGCCGCGAGGGCGTCCTCGGGCAGGCCGGTGGGCCGATCGGCCACCACCGACGCCACCAGCGCCTCGCGCGGGGAGATCCCCTGGTCGGCGCGCAGTGAGCGCAGGCCCTGCACGGCCTCGCGGAGCGCCTCGATGGCGGCCTCGGCCTGCTCGTCGCGCGGCCCCGGTGCCTCGGGCGGCGCGTGGGTGAGCATGAGCCCCTCCGACCCCGGGAGCCTGCTCCAGCACTCCTCGGTGGTGAAGGGGATCACCGGGTGGGCCAGCGCGAGCACCTGCTCGAGCGCCGTGCCCGCGAACTCCGGCGTCGCCAGCCCGGCCTTGAGCAGCTCGAGGTACCAGTCGCAGAGGTCGTCGAAAACGAGGTGGTAGAGGCCGTCGGCGAACTGGCTGAACTCGAAGCCCTGCACGAGCTCGTCCGACTGCGCGATGGTGCGGGCGATGACCGAGGCGATCCAGCGGTCGCCGAGCACCTCGGGCGCCGGCTGCGCCCCGGCGCGGCCGCCGCGCTCCACCACGAGCCGCGTGGCGTTCCAGAGCTTGGTCACGAGCTGTCGCCCCTGCCTGATGCGGTCCTCGCTGAAGCGCACATCCTGCGTGGAGGTGATCATCAGCAGGCCGAACCGCAGCGCGTCGGCGCCCTCGCGCTCCACGACGTCGAGCGGGTCGATGCCCGTGCCGAGGCTCTTGCTCATGCGGCGGCCGTCGGGCGCCTGCACCACCGAGTGGATGTAGACGTCGCGGAAGGGAACCTCGCCCATGTACTCGAGGCCCATCATCACCATG
>CAIYRJ010000322.1 GCA_903928615.1 uncultured Actinomycetes bacterium
GCCGAGATGGTGCAGGAGGGCCTCTACGGCCGCATGGCCGCGCTGCGCGGCGACACCGTGGCCGACGTGCCGCTGGCCGAGGCGGTGGGCACGCTCAAGACGGTGCCGCCCGCCTTCTACGACCTGGCCACGCCCTTCTTCGGATAGCCCCGCGGCGCCCTCCGGGCGACCGGGCGGCGGCGCCGTTCCGGGGGCCGGGCGTGACGCATCGGCTTGATTTCGTCACGAAGGCCGGTGCTATGGTGCCCGCCCCGTGAGCAAGAAACTCATCATCTGCGAGAAGCCCTCGGTGGCCCGCGACGTCGCGACGGCCCTGCCCGAGACCTTCGCGCAGAAGGGTGAGGCCTACGAGAGCGACCACTGGGTCATCTCGTACGCGGTGGGTCATCTGCTCGAGCAGGTGGACCCCGATGCCTACGACGCCCGCTTCAGGAAGTGGACGTACGAGGACCTGCCCATCATCCCCGAGCACTTCCGCTACCAGGCCCGCGACTCGCGGGCCGCGAAGCAACTGGGCACGCTGCACAAGCTCATGGCCCGCCCGGATGTCACGGGCATCGTCAATGCCTGCGATGCCGGGCGCGAGGGCGAGCTCATCTTCAAGCTCATCCTCGAGAGCGCCCCCGAGAAGGCCCGGGACAAGCCCGTGGAGCGCGCCTGGTTCTCGTCGATGACCAAGGCGGCGATCCAGGACGCCTTCACCAGCCTGCGCCCCGATTCGGACATGCGCAGCCTCGAGGATGCCGCCCGCGCCCGCAGCGAGGCCGACTGGCTCGTGGGAATGAACGGCACCCGCGCCGCCACCACCAAGGCCGGGTCGATCCGGCGCGTGCTCTCCCTCGGGCGCGTGCAGACGCCCACGCTCGCCATGATCGTGCGCCGCGACCTGGAGATCGCCGCCTTCGTGCCGCAGGACTACTGGCAGGTGGACGCCATGTTCACCGGGGCCGACTCCGACCTTCCCGGCATGTGGAACGACGTCGCGAACGCCCACCGCGACCTGCTCTTCACCGACAGCGACGGCAAGACGTTCAAGGACCGCATCAACGCGGCCGACGCCGCGCAGGCCATCGTCGACGCCGTGAGCGGATCCCAGGGCACGGTCACCTCGGTCGAGACCAAGCCGCGCACCGAGAACCCCCAGTTGCTCTACGACCTCACGGCCCTGCAGCGCGACGCCAACCAGCGCTATGGCTTCTCGGCGTCGCGCACGCTGGCGGCGGCGCAGAGCTGCTACGACGAGCACAAGGTGCTCACCTATCCGCGCACCAACAGCCGCTACCTCAGCGGCGACATGGTGGGCAGCCTCAAGGCCGTGGTGTCGCGGGTGGGCTCTGCCGACCCGCAGTACGCCGACGCCGCGCGGCAGGTGCTGGCGCTCGAGAAGCTGCCGCTGGGCCGCGTGGTGAACGACGAGAAGGTCACCGACCACCACGCGATCATCCCCACCGACGGCGATCACGACCTCAGCCGCCTGAGCTCGGATGCCCGGCGCATCTACGACATGGCGGCCCGCAGGTTCCTCTCGGTGTTCCTGCCGCCGGCGCGCCTCGAGGACACCACGATCATCACCGACGTCAAGGGCCACACGTTCCGCAGCAGCGGCACCGTCATCATCGAGCCCGGGTGGTACGCGGTGGACGCCATGCGCCGCCACCGGGTGGAGAAGCAGGCGCAGGCCGAGCAGGCCGTGAACGAGGATGGCGAGCTCGAGGCGAAGGACCGCACGCTGCCGTCGGTCACCGTGGGGCAGGTGCTCACCTGCGCCCGGGCCGAGTCGCTGGGCAAGAGCACCAAGCCGCCCGCCCGCTTCAACGAGGGCAGCCTGCTCAAGGCCATGGAGACCGCCGGCAAGCTGGTGGACGACGACGAGGCCGCCGAGGCCATGAAGGACGCCGGGCTGGGCACCCCGGCCACCCGCGCGAACATCATCGAGAGCCTCATCGATCGCGAGTACCTGGAGCGCGAGGGCAAGCAGCTCCGGGCCACTGACAAGGCGATCGGGCTCATCACCATGCTGGGCGATCACCTGCTCACCAGCCCCGAGCTCACCGGGCGGTGGGAGCAGAAGCTCAACGAGATCCAGGCCGGCGGCGAGTCGCGCGAGGCATTCGAGCGCGAGATCAAGGACTTCACCCGCCAGGTGGTGGAGTGGTTCGCCGACAAGAGCCGCGACGACCTGCGCGTGCAGCGCACCGTCATCGCCCCCTGCCCCATCAACCTGCCCGACGGCACCAAGTGCCAGGGCAACATCGTGGAGCAGCGCAAGAGCTATTCGTGCGACAGCTACCACGGCAAGGACGACCCCGGCTGCGGCTACACCCTCTGGAAGCAGATGGACAACCGCGCGATCACGCTGGAGGAGGCCAAGGAGTACATCGCCCAGGGCCTGCAGTCGAAGGACCTGCAGCCCGAGCGCGAGGTGCTGGGCCCCTGCCCCACCGACGGCTGCGACGGCGAGATCGTCGAGCGCGGGCGCTCGTATGGCTGCACCTCATGGAAGAGCAAGACCGAGACCGGCTGCGGGTACGTCATCTGGAAGCGCATGCGTGGGCGCCCGGACGAGGTATCCATCGAGGAGGCCCGCCGCATGGTGGCGCGTGGCGAGACCAACGCCACGCCCCCGCGCGAGCCCGTGGCCGAGTGCCCGGTGCCCGGGTGCGGCGGCATGGTGGTGGAGCGCCCCAAGACCTACGGCTGCAACTCGTGGAAGAGCCCCCGCAACCGCGGGTGCGGCTACGTCATCTGGAAGCGCCCGCGCGGCTCCGAGCACGACGTCACGGTGGAGGAGGCCAAGGCGAAGATCGAGGCCGATCGCGCCGATCCCGACGCCGCGGGCCTCGAGCCCGTGGTCGGGGGCAGGGGGTCGAAGGGCGCGACCACCCGCACCAAGCGCGGGTCGGCGGACGCCGATGGGGCGATCGTGGCCCACCTGCTGCGCAAGGCCACGTGGACCGGGCTCGATGGCGGGGAGAAGGTCACCCTGGAGATCCCGAAGGGGGCCCACCGGGGGCTGGATTCCGAGGTGGTCGCGGGCCTCGGGCATGGCCTGGGCCTTCGCTCGAAGCCCCTCAAGCTCTGGTGCAAGGTGACCGATGCCGGCCCCGAGGCCGCCAGGGCCACGCTCGAGCAGCGCCTGCAGGACCGCATCCGCAAGGCGCTCGCCCCGACGGCGCGCCCTGCAGCCGTCGCCACCGCCTGACATATTCCCGGGGTCGGGGGCGATGGGTCCCCCGCGCTGAGGAGGGTGCCATGGATGCCGATGAGGCAATCCGCCTGAGGCGCAGCGTCCGGTCGTACACCGACCAGCCGGTGAGCGACAAGGACATCGACGCCATCCTCCGGCTCGCGCTGCTCGCCCCCACGGGCGGCATGGCGCAGGCCTGGAGCTTCATCGTGGTGCGCGACAAGGAGCTGCGCGAGGCCGTGGCCGAGATCGTGATCCGTGGCGGCGCGAAGTACTTCGAGACCGTGCGTCCGGCCGGACCGGACGTGAGCCCCGACGAGCACGCCGAGTGGGCGCGCGGGTACGCCGAGCAGGTGCTCGGCAACTACCGCCACGTGCCGGTGTGGATCGTCGGCATGGTCGTGCCGCGCCATGCATTCCCCGATGACCAGGCCGAGTGGGAGCGCGTTGCCGACCTCGTGTCGGTGGGCTTCGCGATGGAGAACCTCTTCGTGGCGGCCCGCGCCCGCGGGCTCGGCACCGTGCCGACGGTGTTCCACTGGTACGCCGAGGACGACTTCCGCGCGCTGCTGGACATCCCCGCCGACTTCGAGATCCCGGTCATCACCCCGCTGGGCTACCCCACGGAGTTCCCGGTGGGCCTTCCCCCCGCCATGGCGGCGAAGAGGCGCCCGTGGCGAACGCTCGTGCACGATGACCACTGGGGGAACGCGCGGGCGTGACCCGCTGGTGCCTCATCCCATCTCCCACGACGAGAGACTCCACATGGAACGCCCGATGAAGCTCCGGGCCGCAGCAGCCGCGGCCGCCGTTGCCCTTGTCACCGGCGTCGCAGTGGTGGCCGGCTGCGGGTCGAGCACCTCCGACAGCGCAGCATCCACTGCCGCGGCCGACACCTCGACCCTGCCCGCGAACGGCATCGAGAAGCTGCCGCCAAAGGAGATCCTCGCGAAGAGCCAGGCCGCGGCGAAGGCCGCGTCGTCGGTCACCGTGACGGGCACGATCACCGAGGGGGGCGAGGAGACCTCCCTCGACCTGGTGCTGGGAAGGAACGCCAGCGAGGGGACCTTCACCACGAACGGCGTGGAGGTCAGCACCGTGATCGTGGATGGCACGTCCTATTTCAAGGCACCCGGCGATGGCTGGGCCACGTTGCTGGGTAGCAGCGGCCCCGTGGGCAAGGCCATGGGCGAGGAGATGACCAGCAAGGTCGGCGACAAGTGGTTGATGCTTCCAGAAGACCCGGAATTCCTCGACGAGGGCACCGGCCTGCTCGGGTTTGCGCTGGCGACGTTCAGTTCGCTGTTCCAGAAGGACTCCTTCCTCAAGGAGATCCTGTCGACCGACAAGGAGCTGACCCGCACGGGCACGGGCGATGTGAACGGCATCCCTGTGGTGTTCCTCGAGTACCCCGGGTCCGGTCCGTTGGCCATCCAGACCGTGGGCGAGCCCTACCCCGTGCAGATCACGACCGAGGAGGCGGAGGGGTCGGGCGCGATCACCTTCACCAACTGGAATGCGCCGGTGGACGTGACCGCGCCGACCGACGTCGTGGACGTCAGGCAGCTGGCCGGATGATCGGCCCGTGCCGCAGCATGATGGCCAGCGGGCAGCAGCTACCGTACATCGACACCACGAAGGGATCGTCATGCACATGGAACCCACAATGACGCGCAGGATCGCCGCGGGAGCGGTGGCTCTGTCCCTCCTGGCCGGTGGCGGAGTGCTCGCCGGTTGCGGCAGCAGCTCCGACTCCGCGTCGGGCGGCGCCACCACCGCGGCGGCCACGACGGCCACCACGGCCGCGCCCAACGGCATCGAGGGCAAGACCGCGACGGAGATCCTCGACGCCTCGCTGGCGGCGGCCAACAAGGCCACGTCGGTCACGGCGAAGGGCGCCATCACCCAGGGCGGCCAGGAGATCACGCTCGACCTGCAGGTGGGACAGGAGGCCGCGCAGGGGTCCATCTCCGCCGAGGGCGCGGAGATCGAGATCAAGGTGCTGGCCGGCAAGACCTATTTCAAGCTGAGCGGCGAGTCGTTCGCGAAGATCGCCGGCCAGGACGACAGCCCCGAGGTGGCAGAGGCGATCTCGGCGCTCCTGGGCGACAAGTGGCTCGTGGCGCCCGACGAGGAGTCGGCCGGCCAGCTCGGCAGCCTCGGCCAGTTCGGCCAGAAGGATGAGCTGCTCAAGGGCATCCTCACCCCGGACGGCAACGCGACGGTCAAGGGGACCGGCGAGGTGAACGGCCAGCCGGTGGTGCTGCTCGAGAGCACCGACGGCACGGGCACGCTCGCCATCGCCACCACCGGCGAGCCCTACCCGCTGCAGATCAAGGGCAGCGAGGGCGCCGACGGCGGCCAGATCGACTTCACCGACTGGAACGCGCCCGTCAACGTGACGGCGCCCACCGACGTGCTGGACATCGGCCAGCTGGCCGACCTCGGCGGGGCATCGAGCGGATGACCTGAGGGCATCACCACCCACGCAACGACATTGGAGCGGAGATGAACACCACGATGAGACGCAGGGTCGCCGCGTCAGCGGCCGCCCTCTCACTGATAGCGGGCGGCGGCGTGCTCGCGGGCTGCGGCAGCAGCTACGACGCAGCCGCGGGCGGGGATGCCAGCGGGGAGCCCAACGGCGTCGAGAAGCTCCCGGCGAAGGAGATCCTCACGAAGAGCGCGGCCGCCATGGCGACCGCGTCGTCGTTCAGCGTGTCCGGGTCCACGAAGGATGACGGCACCGAGTTGTCGCTCGACCTCACGCTGGGAACGGGCGTCGGCGAGGGCACCACGTCGCTCAACGGGAAGCCCCTGATGGAGTTCCGCGAGACCGGCGGGAAGATCTACTGGAAGATCACCCGCGAGGGCGCCGAGGCGATCCTGGGTCCGGGCGACGCGAGCAAGGCCATCGGGGGCCGGTGGGTGGTCGCGCCGACCAGCAGCGATGACAACGAGTCGCTGGGCCCGGGCGAGTTCGGCGACAAGGAC
>CAIYRJ010000323.1 GCA_903928615.1 uncultured Actinomycetes bacterium
AGGATGGCCTCGACGTCGTCGGGCACGGCGGCCAGCGCCGCTGCCACCGAGCGCTGGCGGCTGGTGCCGCCGGGCACGATCGCGTGCACCTGGGCGTGCCCGGCGACCGCCTCCGCCATCTCGTCCTCGCCGCCGGGCGGGCAGGCGATGACGATGCACTCCACCTCAGGGGCCTCCGCGAGCGCCCGTGCCGACCAGGTGACCATCGGCAGCCCGGCCACGCGCACGAGCGCCTTCGGCACGCCCGCGCCGAGCCTCTCGCCCGACCCGGCGGCCACGATGACCGCCGCGGTCCTCATCGGCCCGCGGCCGGGATGCGCGCGAAGATCATCTTGCCGGAGGGGTTCTGGATGGCGCTCGTCACCTCGACATCCGTGACGTCGCGGCCCACGAGCGCGCGGCCTCCCTCGACCACCACCATCGTGCCGTCATCGAGGTATCCCACGCCCTGGTCGTACTCGCGGCCCTCGCGGATGATGCGCACGCTCAGCACCTCGCCCGGCAGCGCCACGGGCTTGAGCGCGATGGCGAGCTCATTCACGTTGAGCACCTCGATGCCCTGGATGCGCGCCACCTTGTTGAGGCCGTAGTCGGTGGTGACGATGCTCGCGTGCATGTCGCGCGCGAGGTTCACGAGCTTGGCGTCCACGCCGTCACCCGCCACCTCGCCCGTGCGGATCTGCACGCGCTGCTCGCCCACCTCACGGATGCGCTCCACCAGGTCGAGCCCGCGGCGCCCGCGCTGGCGCTTCTCGGGGTCGGACGAGTCGGCCAGGCGCTGGAGTTCCTCGAGCACGAAGGCCGGGATCACGATCTGTCCCGGCATGAACCGGGCATCCATGACGTCGACGATGCGCCCGTCGATGATTGCGCTGGAGTCGATGAGCCGCGGGGGCACGGCTGACGCACTGCGCGAGCGGATGCCCACGAGGCGCAGGATGTCCGCGTGCTTGCGCGCCGCGATGCGCGTGAACACGTAGGCCACCAGCAGCACCACGGGCAGCAGCAGGTAGGGCCCGACCACGGGGAGGCGCGCCACGGCCACGCCGGCCAGCGCAGCAGCCACCAGCCCGACGACCAGGCCGAGGGCACCCACGATGAGCTCGCCCGCCGATCGCTTGTCGGCGGCACGGTCGATCGCGCCCATTCGCGAGGGCAGCCACCGTGCGATGAAGCCGCCCACGGTCCAGCCGATGATGGCGCCCAGGGCGATGACGCCCACGTAGGCGAGGTAGTGCCATGGCTCGCCGAGGGCGGAGCCCAGGTTGATGCTGCGACCGATCTGGTACGCGCCGAGGGCGCCCAGCAGCAGTAGCACGGCCTGGGTGACGAGCGCGACGATGCCGCGGGGCTGACGCGGCCGCGGATCGGGGCCGGGGTACGGCAGGCCGTTGCCCGATGCCCTCTGGCCCGGCGGGTCCGCCTGAGCGGACCGCTCCTTGTCGGTCGACGTCGTCATCACCCCCTCGCCTTCGTCGGTAATTCCACCCGCGATCCCCGGCTTCCTGCGCCGGTCGGGCGCGCACGCACCGAGGATTGCACGCGCACGCACTCCCCGCCACACATGGGGCGCCTCAGGGGAGCCCGCGAGGGACGAACGGGCTTCACGACGGGGCGAAGCGGCCGGCCGCGGGATTCACCCCGCGGCCGGCGCCCGCACTACTCGGAATCGCCCTCGGAATCGGCGCCCACGACCACGGCCTCGGGCGCGGCGGGGACCTCGGGGGCCTCCCGGCGCTCCATCACCATCTTGTCGCCGTCGCGGTCGACCACGATGACCAGACCCTCCGTGAGCGTGCCGTGCAGCAGCTCGTCGGCGAGCGGGTCCTCGAGCAGGCGCTGGATGGCGCGGCGCAGCGGCCGGGCACCCATCGCCGGGTCGTAGCCCTCCTCCACCAGGAGCTCCTTGGCGTCCTCGGTGAGCTGGATCGACACGCCCTGCTCGGCGAGCTGCTTCTGCAGGCGCACGAGCATGAGGTCGATGATCGACTTGATCTCGTCCTTCGACAGCTGGTGGAAGACGATGATCTCGTCGATGCGGTTGATCAGCTCAGGGCGGAACACCTTCTTGAGCTCACCCATGATGCGCGACTTCATGTCGTCGTAGTCCATGCCGCCGCCCTCCTCGGCCACGCTGAAGCCCAGCGGGGTCGAGCGGGTGATGGTGGCGGCGCCGATGTTCGACGTCATGATCACGATCGCGTGGCGGAAGTCCACCTGGCGCCCCTGGGCGTCCGTGAGGCGTCCGTCCTCGAGGATCTGCAGGAGGATGTTGAACACCTCCGGGTGGGCCTTCTCGATCTCGTCGAGCAGGATCACCGAGTACGGCTTGCGGCGCACCTGCTCGGTGAGCTGGCCGCCCTCGTCGTAGCCGACGTAGCCGGGAGGCGATCCCACGAGGCGGGACACCGCGTGCTTCTCCATGTACTCGGACATGTCCACCTGGATGAGCGCCTGCTCGTCACCGAACAGGAACTCGGCCAGCGTGCGGGCGAGCTCGGTCTTGCCCACGCCCGACGGGCCCAGGAAGATGAACGAGCCGGCCGGCCGCTTGGGGTCCTTGATGCCCGCGCGGGCACGCCGGATGGCGCGGCTGGTGGCCGTGATGGCGGCGTCCTGGCCGATGACCCGCTTGTGGAGCTCGTCCTCCATGCGGAGGAGCTTCTGGGTCTCGGCCTCGGTGAGCTTGAACACCGGGATGCCCGTCCACATCGAGACGATGTCGGCGATCTCCTCCTCGCCGATGCTCGGGCGGGGGGCGTCCTCGGCCTTCCACTCCTCTTCGAGGTCGCGCTTCTTGTTGGTGAGGCGGCGCTCGGTGTCGCGGAGGTTCGCGGCCTTCTCGAACTCCTGTGCCTCGATGGCGGCTTCCTTGTCCTTGCGCACCGTCTCGATCTCGTCCTCGAGCTCGCGGTACGACGGCGGGGCCGTCATGGTGCGGATGCGCATGCGGCTGGCGGCCTCGTCGATGAGGTCGATCGCCTTGTCGGGCAGGAAGCGCTCCGAGATGTAGCGGTCGGAGAGCACCGAGGCGGCCTCGAGGGCCTCGTCGGTGATGTTGACCTTGTGGTGGTCCTCGTAGCGGTCGCGGAGCCCGCGCAGGATCTGCTCGGTCTCCTCGATCGAGGGCTGGTCCACCTTCACCTGCTGGAAGCGGCGCTCCAGCGCGGAGTCGCGCTCGAGGTACTTGCGGTACTCGTCGAGCGTGGTGGCGCCCACCGTCTGCAGCTCGCCGCGCGCCAGCGCCGGCTTGAGGATGCTGGCGGCGTCGATCGCGCCCTCGGCGGCGCCGGCGCCCACGAGGTTGTGGATCTCGTCGATGAACAGGATGATGTCGCCGCGCTGGGCGATCTCCTTCATCACCTTCTTGAGGCGCTCCTCGAACTCACCGCGGTACTTCGACCCGGCCACCAGGGCCGCGAGGTCGAGCGTGTAGATCTGCTTGCCGCGCAGGAGCTCGGGCACCTGGCCCGATGAGATGCGCTGGGCCAGCCCCTCGACCACGGCGGTCTTGCCCACGCCCGGCTCGCCGATGAGCACCGGGTTGTTCTTGGTGCGGCGGGCCAGGATCTGCATGACCCGCTCGATCTCCTTCTGGCGACCCACGACGGGATCGAGCTTGCCGTCGGCGGCGAGCTTGGTGAGGTTGCGGCCGAACTGGTCGAGCAGCTTGCTCGACTTCTTGTCGCCCGACTGCGTGCCCCCGCCGCCACCGCCGCTGCCCTGGCCCTGCCTGCGGCCCGGGCCCGACAGCATGCGGATGATCTCGTTGCGGATCTTCTCGGAGTCGGCGTCGAAGTCGGCGAGGATCCTCGCCGCCACGCCCTCGTTCTCGCGCACGAGGCCGAGGAGGATGTGCTCCGTGCCGATGTAGTTGTG
>CAIYRJ010000324.1 GCA_903928615.1 uncultured Actinomycetes bacterium
GGTCGTCCACCGCGCACGGCCAGATGAGGCCTGATGGGGCGATGACCTCCACCGCATCCCCCGCGCGGCGGCGCACCACCCGCACCAGGTGATGGGAATCGCCGTCGCCGAGCAGCACCGCGCCTCCGGGCGCCGGCTCGGCGTCCACCACGTAACGGAAGCGATGCGCCGCGGACGCGCTCATGCGCGCAGCCTCACCGACGCCCAGCCGTCCTCCGGCAGCCGCTCCGCCTCGGCCAGGCCCAGCGGCGCGAACGCCGCCACGGCGGCGTCCACCTCATGCTCGCGCAGCCCGGACAGCACCGCGTGCGCCACCCCGGTCGTGGGCTCGGTGCCTGCGGTGCCACGCGTGCTCCCGACGATTGCCGTCGCCAGCACGCCGAGCACCTCGAGCGTGATGTTCGCCAGCAGCACAGGGGCGACGGGCAGGGGGTCCTCGCCGATCACCGCGCGGTGCACCGTGATGGCATCGACCATGTTGGCCCGCGCGGCACGGGCCGTGGCCGCCACCGAGTCGGGATCGAAGTCGATCGCCACCACCGGCGTGAAGCCCAGCCGGCGGGCGGCGATGGCGAGGATGCCCGACCCGCAGCCGGCGTCGAGCACGGCACCCCGCACGGGTATGCGCTGCAAGAGCTCGAGCGCCGTGCGCGTGGTGGGGTGCTGTCCCGTGCCGAACGCCATGCCGGGGTCGATCACCACGTCGTGCATGCCCGGCACCGGGGCCACCCATGGCGGGCGCACCCGCACCCGTCCGGCCACCACGGGTTGGTGGAAGTCGCGCAGGGCATCGCGCCAGCCGTCGTCCTGCTCGGCCTCGGATACCTCCGCGGCGATGCCCGCGGCCGCGAGGTGCTCGGCCAGGGCAGCCGCGCCCGGGCACCCGGCGGCGGGCATCCAGGTATCGATGGCCACGCGGCCATCCACGGGATCTCCCTGCATGCACCCCACGCCGGTGAGCGCATGGCACTCGGCCACCGCGAGGTCGGCGTCGCCCGCGGCCACCACGGCCGTGAGCCTCATGATGCGATCAGCGGAAGGCGTGGCGGAGGCGGCCGAAGAAGCCCTCGTCGTCGCCATCATCCCCGTGCTCCTCGAGGTGCTCGGCCAGCGGGCGCAGGGCCTCGCGGCCGCCATCGGAGGTGATGCGCGGCACGCGGACGTCGACGATGACCACCTGATCGCCGTGCTGGCGGCCGTGCACCACCGGGAAGCCCTTGCCCTTGAGGCGGATCTCCGCGCCGGGCTGCGTGCCCGCGCGCACCTCGACCTCCTCCTCGCCCTCGATGGTGGGCACCGAGATGGTGGTGCCGGTCATCGCGGCGGTCACCGGGATGCTGACCTCGTGGATGATGTCCAGCTCATCGCGGATGAAGCGCTCGTCGGGGAGCACGCGCACCTCCACGTAGAGGTCGCCATCCGGCGCGCCGGGGTCGCCGGCACCCCCGCGGCCCTGCAGGCGGATGCGCTGCCCGGTGGCGATGCCGGCCGGCACCCGCACGCTCACGGTCGACCGCGCGCGCACCCGACCGCGCCCGCGGCAGGTGTCGCACGGCGTGGAGATCTCACGCCCGGTGCCGCGGCACGACGGGCAGGGGGTCTGGCGCACCATCTGGCCGAGGGGGGTGCTCACGGCCTGGCGCATCTGCCCCACGCCCCCGCACGTGGCGCACGCATGCACCTCGCTGCCGGGCGCGGCGCCGCTGCCGTCGCACGCCTGGCACTCCTCCACGCGCTCAACGACCACGTCCTTCTCCACGCCGAGCGCGGACTCCGCGAAGGTGACCTGCGTGGCCACGAGCACGTCCTCGCCGGCCGACGGGCCCCCCGCGCCGAAGATGTCCGCCCCGCCGAAGAACGCATCGAAGATGTCCTGGAATGACCCGAAGCCCTGCGCTCCGGCCCCGCCGCCGCTCGCGCCGCGCACGCCGGCATGGCCGAAGCGGTCGTACCGGGCGCGCTGGCCGGAGTCGGACAGCACCTCGTAGGCCTCGGCCACCTCCTTGAACCGCTCCTCGGCCGTCGGGTCGTTCGGGTTCAGGTCGGGGTGCAGCTCGCGCGCGAGGCGGCGGAAGGCCGACTTGATCTCCTGGTCGGACGCATCACGCGACACGCCCAGCACCTCGTAGTAATCACGCGTGGTCGGCATCGTCCCCCCCGGGGTGCTCCTCGGGGTGCGTGGCCAGGTTGGCCTGCGCCGACTCCACGAGCACGCGGGCCTCGTCGAGGGTGGACGCCTCGAGCAGCATGCGCGCGAGGCTGCGGGCGTCGCGCGCGGCCAGGTGGTCCACCGCACCCTGCTCGATCCAGAAGGGCGCCGAGTCGGGGTCCTGCCGCAGCAGCTCCACGGCCTGGTGGCCGCAGTCGAGCGTGTAGGTGGCGATGGCCCAGCGCGTGGACGCCGGGGCGTCCATGGGGTCCCACGGCACGAGCGGGGTCGACTTGACGCCCCCAGGCTCCACGACCACCGACGACAGGTCGATGTCGCGCCACTCCAGGTCGACGGGCACGCGCAGGTCGAACAGCAGTGCCTCGGCGTCCTCCGCGCGGCGCTCGTTGCTGGCGATCACCGCGGCCACCCAGTGGGCCTCGGCGAAGGTGAGGCCCGAGAACACGTCGGTCTCCTCCGATACCGGGTCGAACACCGAGTCGGGGTCCACGCTCACGCCCACGGCGTACTCCTCGGGCCCGTACGCGCCCGACTCCACGCGCGCGAGCACGCGCACGGCGGCCGTGCCGTCATCTCCCA
>CAIYRJ010000325.1 GCA_903928615.1 uncultured Actinomycetes bacterium
GCCATCGCCGGGACGCCGGGCGCGGCGGCGGCATCCCCCGCGCCTCCCGCGCCTCCCGCTGCGGCCCCGACCCCGCCGCGTCCGCCCGCCCCCGTGCCGCTCGAGGCCTGGCCGGCGGGTCGGCGCACGCCGCTCACGCGCCTGCAGCGCACCATCAGCACGCGCATGGACCAGGCCAACGCGATCCCCGACTTCACCCTCGAGCGCGACGTCGACACCACCGCGCTCGCCGCGGCGCGCGCCGACCTGCGCGTGGCGCTTCCCGAGCAGAACCGCCCGAGCGTGAACGACTTCGTGATCCGCGCGGTGGCCATGGCCGCCCGCGAGCGCCCCGACATGGTGTCGCGCCTCGAGGACCAGGAGTTCGTGGTGCCGGACGGCGTGGACGTGGGGGTGGCGGTGTCGGTGCCCGGCGGCCTCATCGTGCCGGTCATCCGCGGCGCCGACACCAAGGGCGTGCCCGCGATCGCCGCGGAGGTGCGCGACCTGGCGGGCCGGGGCCGCGCAGGCGAGCTGCGTCCCGACGAGCTCGAGGGCTCGGTGATCACCGTGACCAACCTCGGCATGTTCGGCATCGACCGCTTCCACGCCGTGATCAACCCGGGCGAGGCGGCGATCCTCGCCGTGGGACGCGCGGTGCCCAAGCCCGTCGTGGTGGACGGCCACGTGGTGGTGCGCGACGTCATGACCCTGTCGCTGTCGGTGGACCACCGGGTGGCATACGGCGCGGAGGCCGCGACCTTCCTCGGGCGCGTGGCCGAGCTGCTCGAGCACCCCGCCGCCCTGCTCGTGTGATGCGCGGCGCCGGCGAGCGCGCGCACGCGCCCCGGCCGGCGCTGCTGGCCCGCACGGACCGCATTGGCTACATCGAGGCCTGGGACGAGCAGCGCCGCCTGGCCGACCTGGTGCGCACCGGCGACAGCCCCGCAGTGGTGTGGCTGCTGGAGCACGACCCGGTCTACACATATGGCCGCCACGGCACGCGCGACGACCTCTTCATCGCCGACGGGGCGCTGGCCGCGCTTGGCGCCACCTGCCTGGCCACCGACCGCGGCGGGCAGATGACCTGGCACGGCCCCGGGCAGGTGACCGGCTACGTGATCATGGACCTCCGCCGCGGCCCGGGCGTGCGGCGCTTCGTCGAGGCGCTGGTCGACGCCATGACGGACGCCTGCCACGCGTGCGGGGTGCCCGGTGCGACGAGCGACCACGAGGCCATGGGCACCTACGTCGACGGCCGCAAGGTCGGCAGCGTCGGGATAAGGGTGGCCGAGGGCGTGTCGATGCACGGCATCGGCCTGAACGTCGATCCCGACCCCGCATGGTCGGCCCGCATGAGCGCCTGCGGCGCGCCCGATGTGCCGGCCACGTCGATCGCCGCCGAGGGCGGCACGGCCGCTCGCCGCGCCGTCGAGCACGCGCTGGCGGAGGCGCTCGCCGCGCGCCTCGAACTGGCACTCGAGTCCACGCCCGGCCTCGTGCGCTGACCCCCAGCGCGTGACCCGCGCCTAGGGCAGCATGCGC
>CAIYRJ010000326.1 GCA_903928615.1 uncultured Actinomycetes bacterium
CGTGCGCGTGCCGCAGGCCGGCGGCACCCTGGTGGTCATCCCGGAGTCCCTCGCCGCGGCCGAGCACGACACCAAGGTGCTCCCGCTCGGCGACGTGCTCTCCACCGGCTACCACGCGGCCGTCAACGCCGGGGTGGGCCCGGGCAGCACCGCAGTGGTCATCGGCGATGGCGCGGTGGGCCTCTCGGGCGTCATCTCGGCAAAGCTCCTCGGCGCCGAGCGCATCATCCACGTGGGCCACCACGGCGACCGCCTTGAGCTCGGCAAGGCCGCGGGCGCAACGCACTCGATCAACGGCAAGGAGCAGGACGTCGTCGCAACGGTGATGGAGCTCACCGGTGGCCTCGGAGCCGACGGGGCCGTCGAGACCATCTCGTCCAACGGCACCATCGAGCAGGCCATCACCGTCACCCGCCCCGGCGGCAACGTCGGCATCGTCGGCATGTCGCACTTCTTCGAGGAGGCCTCGGGCCAGCCGTACGCCATGGCCTTCATGAAGAACGTCTCGCTGCACCCCGGCGTGTGCCCGTCGCGCGCCTACATCCCGGGCCTGCTCGACGACCTGCAGGCCGGCAAGATGGACCCGTCGATCGTCTTCACCCACGACCTCGCCCTCGACGACGCCCCCGAGGGCTACCGGATCATGGACGAGCGCGTGGATGGGTCGATCAAGGTGGCCCTGACCCCGGGCGCGTAGGAACGCCCGGTACCACCACGGGCGGGAGGCAAGAGCCCGGTGTGATCCTGCAGGTGCGGCCCCCGCACCTGCTGATCACGGGCCGGGCGTTGCCTCCCGCCCGTGGTGGTACTGGGCGTGACTGCTCCCCGGACTGGGACGGCAGCAGAACGACGAAGGCCCCGGCAGATGCCGGAGCCTTCGCGTGCTGCGGGACTACGCGTTGAGCGTGGTAACTACAGCGCCTCGACAGCCTTGGCGATGCGGTCCATGCCCTCCTCGAGGATGTCGTCGGGGGCCGCGTAGGTGAAGCGGATGTGGCCCTCGCCGCGGTCGCCGAAGGCGTTACCGGCGACCACGCCCACGCCGTGCTCCTCGACGAGGTAGTCGGCGAACTGCTGGGCGGTCATGCCCGTGCCGCGGATGTCGGGGAACACGTAGAACGAGCCATCGGGCGTGAGGCACTCGATGCCGTCGATCTTGTTGAAGGCCTCCACGACGAAGTCGCGCTTGGCCTTCAGGCGGGCGGTCTGCTGCAGCACGTGGTCCTGCGGGCCCGTCATGGCCGCGAGGCCGGCGAGCTGCACGAACGCGGGCACGTTGGTGACCGAGTTCTGCTGGAAGATGTCCATCGCCGTGATGAGCTCGGCGTTGGCCACGCACCAGCCGATGCGGAAGCCGGTCATGATGTAGGTCTTCGAGAACGTGTCGACCACGATCGACTGGTCCTTGAAGTCCTTCACGTACGAGATCGACTCGTGCACCTGGGGCTCGTAGACCATGTGCGAGAAGATCTCGTCGGTGAGCACGATGATGCCGTGCTCCTTGCAGATGTCCGCGATCTCATCCAGCTGGCGCACGATCATGCCGTTCGGGCGCTGCGGCGTGTTGATGATGAGCATCTTGGTCTTCGGCGTGATGAGCGAACGCAGCGAGTCGAGGTCGAACGCGAAGTCCGGCTCGACGAGCGGGGCGTACACCACCTTGCCGCCGGCGTAGGTGATCCAGAACTCGTCCGGCGGGTAGCCGGGGTTCGGGAAGATCACCTCGTCGCCCTGGTCCACGATGGTGAGGAGGGACTGCGTGAGCGCGTGCTTGGCGCCCATGGTCACGAGCACCTCCTCGCGCTTGGTGGGACGACCACGCGAGGTCATCTCCTCGGCGATGGCGTCACGGAGCTCGGGAAGACCCGGGCCCGGCACGTAGCGCACGTGGCCGTCGTGCACGGCCTTGGCCGCGGCCTCGTAGATGTGCGGCGCCGGGTAGAACTCGTCGCCCTGGAAGTCACCCTTCTCGAAGTGGAGGATGCGCTTGCCGGTCTCCTTCTCAAGAGCCTCGGCCTTGCGCATCGACGCCCACTGCTTCGGAAGGACGAAGTGCTGGGTGCGGCTTGAAAGCGCGTCGCGGATGTCCTTCATCACGTCGCTGCTCATTCGGGTACTGCTCCTTTCAGGTAACGAACGCGCCCGGTCATCGGGACGCGCGAAGAGCGGCGCTCGGCCGCGGGGTGGATTCGGCGGTGGCCCGCACGCGGCGTGCTGCGCGCGTGTAGGCACCGGACTGCGATGCGCCGAGGCGACGAGAAAGACCGTCTGCGGCGTTGATGACGAGGCGCGCGAGTTCATCCACGCGCTCAGGGGTGACCCGGGTCACGGGCCCGCCGATGCCAAGTGCGGCGACGACGCGGCCGGTGTGATCGCGGATCGGGGCCCCGACGCAGCGGAGGCCCTCGTCGTACTCCTCGTCGTCCACCGCGAAGCCCTGCTCGCGGATCTCCGCGAGCTCGGACAGCAGGTGGTCGACGTCGGTGGTCGTCGTACGGGTGTACGACGCCATCCCGTGCGCGTCCATGATCTCGCGCACCTCATCCTCGCCGAGATCGGAGAGGAGGACCTTGCCGAGGCTGGTCGCATGCGCCGGGTATCCGCGGCCCATGGCCGACGGGATACGCAGGGCGCGACGCGCCTCGACTTTCTCGATGTAGATGGCCTCGCCGCGCTCGAGCACCGCGAGGTGACCGGTCTCGCCCGACTCGGTGACGAGCCCCTCGAGGTACGGCAGTGCCTCGTCCCACAGGCTCATCTGCTCGAG
>CAIYRJ010000327.1 GCA_903928615.1 uncultured Actinomycetes bacterium
ACACCCGTGGGCGACGGTACCATCGCCAGCCGATGCCGCCCCAGGGCAAGCCATATCGCCGCTTCAAGGCGCGCGGATCCGCGAAGTCAGCCGAGGGGCTCGAGGGCCTCCAGCAGCTGACCGACGGGGCCGGCAGCGCCCAGCGCCCCGAGCCCAAGCCGGAGGTCGACCCGTGGGCGCCGCAGCCCAGCCGCCGCTGGTGGTCGCTGCGCGGCATCGGCGCGTGGGGCTGGGCCTGGCGCGTGGGCGTGCTGCTCGTGATCGGCGTCATCACCTGGGGAGTGATGGGCTTCCTCGCCATAAATGGTGCGGTCTCCACGGCCAATGGCCGCGTGCCCCCGAGCGCCCGCGCGGCGCTGTCTCCCGCCGGACCGCTGCTCTCCTCACCGCAGAACACCCTGGTGATCGGCTGGGACGCCCGCGGCGGTGAGTCGCGCGCCCGCGCCGACACCATCATGATCATGCGCACCGACCCCGGGGCGGGGAAGGTCAAGTGGCTCTCCATACCGCGCGACTTCCGAGTGGAGCTGCCCGGCGTGGGCACCGAGAAGATCAACTCGGCCATGTACCTGGCGGGCCAGCCCGGGATCATCAAGGCGGTGCGCGACCTCACGGGCCTGCCGATCCACCACATCATCGTGGTGCGCTTCAACGGCGTGAAGAACATGGTGGACGAGCTCGGCGGGGTCACCGTGAACAACCCCACCGCGGTGCGCAACTGCCCCTACTCCGGCGGCATCACGGTGTCATTCCCGCGCGGCCAGGTGGAACTCGACGGCGAGCGGGCGCTGCAGTACGTGCGCGTGCGCAAGTGCGACAACGACTTCAACCGCGCCGCGCGCCAGCAGGCGTTCGTGACGGCGCTGAAGGCCAAGATGGCCTCCATCAGCTCCATCCCGTTCGCGCCATGGAACGGCGCGGCCGCAATCCGCTCGATCGGCACCGACATGGGGACGTCCGACCTCATGAAGCTCGGGTGGCTGCAGTGGCGCCTGCAGTCGGACTCCAAGGACCGCATCGTGCTGGCGGGCATACCGCGCACGATCAACGGAATCTCCTACGTCGTCGGCGAGCCCGACCTCGACGAGCAGCAGCTCGCCGAGTTCATCGGGCGCTAGCTAGACGCTGTCGAGCCCCACGGTCTTGCCGCTGCTCTTGCCGCCGCCGTCCGACGACGCGCCACCACCGGCGTCGCCACCCGAGGCCTTGGCGCTCGAGGGAGCCGCGGCGGGCTCCTTCGGCCGGCTCTTGGTGCCGTAGTCGGTGTTGTGGAAGCCGCTTCCCTTGAAGTGGATGGCCGGCGCGTGAAGCACGCGCTGCGCAGGCGCGCCGCACTCCTCGCACTTGGCGAGGGGCTTGTCGGACATGCTCTGGATGGCCTCGAAGCGATGGCCCTTCTCACAGCGGTAGTCGTAGACAGGCACCTGTACTCCTGGGACGGGACGCTCGGCGAGTATAGACCTGCCCACAGGCCTCTGGCACTCGCATCGGTCGGGTGCCACCGGCCGGGCGCCCCACGCCCCCTTGCTACCCTCGGATGAGAGCCCCGATGACCGAGCCGATGACCAAGAACCGGACCATCCGCCGCGTCGTCGCCACCGAGCTGGCCGTCCTGGCCGCCGCCGCGACCGCATGGCGCAGGAGTCCCCTGCTGGCCACCGCCATCGCCGGCGCGGGCGCCCTGGGCGCCTGGGCCGCGTTCCGACCCGGGTCGCCGCTGTTCGGGCCCGTGGTCACCCGCGGGCCCGGGGGCAGCCCGCGCGCGGCGCTGACCTTCGACGACGGCCCGGGGCCATCCACCCCGGCGATCCTCGACGCCCTTGCCGACGAGGGCGTGCGGGCCACGTTCTTCGTGCTCGGCCGCCAGGCACGTCGCCACCCCGAGCTCGTGCGGCGCATGCACGACGAGGGGCATCAGGTGGCGAGCCACGGCTACGACCACGGCATCCTCGTGATGCGCGGCCCGGGTCACGTGCGGGACCAGCTCACGCGCACCGAGGAGGCCGTGGCCGACGCCGCGGGACCCGGCGTGCTCACCCATGTATTCCGCGCGCCCCATGGGTTCCGCGGGCCGGCCACGTGGGCGGCGGTGCGATCGGCGGGCTACCGCATGGCGGGCTGGACCAAGGGCGTGTTCGACTCCGCTGATCCCGGGCCCGACGTGGTGGCGCAGCGCTCGGCCCGCGCGCTGGCCCCCGGATGCATCCTTCTGCTGCATGACGCCGATGGCTGGGACCCCGACCGGCCGCGCACCCACACGGTGGCGGCGATCCCCGACATCTGCGCGAGCGCGCGCGAGAAGGGGCTCGAGCTCGTCACCCTCGACGAGCTCCTGGCATGAGCGAGGAGACCGCCAAGCGGCGTGCCATCCCCAAGTGGGCATGGCATGCGATCCGCCTCGGCGTCATCGCCGTCGTGGTCGTGCTGCTCATCTGGAGGATCGACTGGGGCGCCGTGGTGGCCGCGTTCCGGGTGGACAGCATCTGGCTGCTCATCATCGCCGTGGTGGCCAACTTCGTGTCGGTGCTCCTCAAGGGACTGGCATGGAAGGGCGTGGTCGACGGCCTCCCCGGCCTCAAGCACAAGACCCGCTTCATCGACCTGCTGAGCCCGCTCATGGTGGGCTTCCTCTTCAACACCATCCTCGCCGCGCGCGTGGGCGAGATCGCCAAGGTGCTGCTGGCCAAGCGCCGCCTCGCGAAGCGCGACGAGGACGTCTCCACCACCGTGCTGCTCGGCACCGTGGTGGTGGAGAACATCGTCACCACCATCGCCTGGGTGGTGCTGGTGATCCTCATCGGACTGTTCCTCCCCCTTCCGTCGTACGCGTGGATCATCACGGCGGTGCTCGGGGTGATCTGCCTTGTCATCGTGGTGGTGGCCCTGCTGCAGAACCCCAACCGGCAGGTGCCGCCGTGGCTGTCAACCGGATCGATCTGGCGCCGCGTCACGCGCGCGTTCCAGCGCCTGTGGGGCGCCGTGCACGAGAGCCACGCCAGCCTGCGCGACCCGCAGCAGCTCATGCGCGTGGCGGTTCCGAGCTTCGGCACCTGGCTCGCCCAGTGGGCCGGCATCTACGCCACCCTCGGTGCCTTCGGCCTGGGCTACGTGGGCTGGG
>CAIYRJ010000328.1 GCA_903928615.1 uncultured Actinomycetes bacterium
ATGGTGATGTTGCCCTCCGACGTGCGGAGCACGGCCGTGTAGGTGGACTTGGGGTCGATGGCCATCTTGGGGGCCGAGGACCAGGTCTTGGCGGCGCCCGCCTCGGCACCGGTGGCGCCGGTCGCGGCGGTGTCGGCGCCCGTGGATGCGCTCTCTGATGAGCCGCAGCCCGCGATGAGCGGCACGGCGACGAGGGTGGCTACTGCAGTGGCGGTGGCGATAAGTCGTCTCATGGGTCCGAGGATACCTGTCACCTGCCGCCCGCCTCGTCATCGGGGTAGGGTCATGGCCGCATGCAATCACTCTCGCCCGCCCGCGCTCACGCCGCGCGCCGCGCCAGCATCGCGGCGGCTGGCGTGCTGTCGGCCATTGGAGCGCATGTGGCCGCCATGGGCGAACTGTCGATGCTTCCCGTGGCCCCCGCGCTCTGGGTGATGGTCATCGGCCTCGCGGCAATCATCGGCACGCGGCGGGCGCCCTTTGCCATCCGCGGCATCGGCATCACGGCCCTGTTCGTGATCGCCAGCCAGATGGTGATGCACCTTGGCATGGTCACCGCGCCCTGGGCGTTCGGGCTCGCGGCGCATCATGCGGAGCCCATGCTCACCCCGTCGTCCGCCGTGGCCCATGTGGTCGCCGCGCTTGTGCTCGTGGCGCTGGTCGCCTGGGGTGAGCGCCTGCTCGCCGCCCTCATCTCGTTTGGCCGCATACTGGTCGCGGTTTCCGCCGCGCAGCCGCCGCGCCGCCCGGGGGCAGTGGCGCGCATCGCCCCCGTCCCCTCGCTGCCGCGGCTGCGCGGGATCTTCCTCATCGCCACGCCGTCGAGAGGGCCGCCCGTCCCCGCCTGATCTCACCATCAGGAATGAAGGGACAAATCAATGAGGTTGCGAGACATCGCGCTCACGGCATCGGCCGTGGCGCTCATCGCCGCACCGGCGACGATGGCCCATTCGGGAGCGCCGACCACGTCGCCGAAGTCCGGCGCCGTGGTGGCATCCCTGCCCGCGAACGTGACGATCACCTTCGCCGACCGCCTCCTGCGCGTCACGCGCGTGCAGGTGCTCGACGCGAAGGGCATCGACCATGCGGCATCCGCGCGGCTTGATCCCCGAGACGCGGCCAGAGTCGTGGTTCGGACGAAGTCGCCGGTTGCCGGGAACTACAAGGTGGTCTGGAAGGTTCAGTCGGAAGACGGGCATTCCCAGGCGGGCACCTTCAGGTTCCGCGCACGCGGGCGATGATGGGCCGGCTCATGGCGGTGGTCGCCGCCGCGCTCGGGGCAGCTGTGATGCTGGCCGGGTGCGGTGGCGGCGAGCAGCAGGACACCGGGCTCAACGGGTTCACCCGTGATCCCATGCCGGAGGTCGTCGGCGTATCGCTGCCTGACCTCGGGCCCGAGGGCAAGGGTCGCGAGCGCCCGCTCGTGGCCGCGGCTCCCGGCGACTTGCTGGTCGTGTACTTCGGGTTCACCTCGTGCCCTGACATCTGCCCGACGACGCTGGGGGACATCCGGGCGGCGCTCAAGCGCCTGCCATCGGCCGAGCGGACGAGGGTGGAGGTCGCGATGGTCACGGTCGATCCCGAGCGCGACACCGTCACCGTGCTGCGCAACTACGTGGGCCACTTCTTCACGAAGTGGCGTGCGTACCGCACCACGGACGCCGCAGCGCTCACGCGCGCCGAGATGGCCTTCGGCGCCAGTCACTCCCGTGCCCCACGCCGTGGCGGGGGCTACGACGTGGTCCATAGCGCCACAACATACGTGGTGGACGATCGGGGCCGGGTCGTCGTGGAGTGGCCGTTCGGGATGCCGAAG
>CAIYRJ010000329.1 GCA_903928615.1 uncultured Actinomycetes bacterium
CGTGCCTGCAGGCCCTCGGCCACCTCCTCGGTGGCCTTGCGCGTGCCGCAGTACACGATGGCCGGCGTGCCGTCGGGCGCCGACAGGCCCGACTCCAGCATCGCCCACTTGCGGGCCACGGCCCCCTTGCCATCGAGCCGCACCACGTCAAACGCCAGGTTCGGCCGGTCGAAGCCCGTGCGCACGGTCACCGGATCGCGCAGCGCCAGGCGGGCGGTGATCTCGTCCGACACCCCGGGCGTAGCGGTGGCCGTGAGGGCCATCACGGCGCGCGGGCGCAGCACCTCGCGCAGGCGGGCCAACTGAAGGTATTCCGGGCGGAAGTCGTGGCCCCACTCCGACACGCAGTGCGCCTCGTCGATGGCCAGCAGGTCCACCGGGTTGGCCTGCACGGCGCGCGTGAAGGCCTCATGGGCGAAGCGCTCGGGCGCGCAGAGCACCAGTCGCACCTCGCCGCGCTCGATGCGCGCGATGGCGTCGTGCATCTCGCGCCCCGACTGCAGGCTGGTCACCATTGCCACCGGCAGGCCCGCCGCGGCCAGGCGGTCGTGCTGGTCCTGGATGAGCGCGATGAGCGGGCTCACCACCACCGTGAGGCCACCGGACGCGAAGGCCGGGGCCTGGAAGCACAGCGACTTGCCCGATCCGGTGGGCATCACCACCAGGCTGTCGGCTCCCGCGAGCGCCGCGAGTATCGGCCGGTCCTGCCCGGGGCGCAGTGATTCCACGCCCATCTGCCCGAGCACCTCGCGCAGCGCGCGCGGGGCACCGCCCCGTGGGGGGGCGGGGGCGTCGAGGGCATCGCGTCGGGCGCGCAGAGGCGCGGCGATGCGCCCGAGGGCGACCCTGGGCTCGCCCTGCAAGTCGCGCCAGTCGTCACGCAGGGCATCGAGCAGGCGGTCGGCTGTGGCGGCGTCGTCGGGGGCGATGCCGCCTGCCGCCTCGGCCCGCGCGACCACCATGGCCAGGTCGGCCACCGGGTCAACGGGAAGGTGCGGCATGGCGCTCACGGGCGGCCGAGGGTAGCGCCGCGCCCGGACCCCTAGGATTGGGCCGGATGACCAGCCTCACCTTCCGCCCGGCCAGCGCCGTCGCGGGCACGATCGCCGTGCCCCCGGACAAGTCGCTCACCCACCGGGCCTTCCTGCTCGGCGCGATCTCCGATCGACCCGTGGTCGTGGACGATCCACTCGACTCCGAGGACACCCGGGCCACGCTCCATGCGGTGCGCGCAATGGGTGCGGGGGTGGAGGGAAGCATCGAGTCGGGGCGCGTGGTCATCACCGGGCGCGGCGTGCGCGGGCTCACCCCGCCGCCGGTCATCGACTGCCAGAACGCGGGCACGCTCATGAGGCTCGCGGCGGGCATCATCGCGGGCCAGGCCCCCGGCGAGGTGACGGTGCTCGACGGTGACGACTCCCTGCGCACGCGGCCCATGCGACGCGTGGCCGATCCGCTGGTGGCCATGGGCGCCGCGGTCATCCCCGCCGAGGGCGGCACGCCGCCGATGGCCGTGCGACCGGGCCTGCCGCTGCACGGCATGGTGCACGAGCTGCCCATGGCGAGCGCGCAGGTGAAGAGCTGCGTGCTGCTCGCGGGCCTCAACGCCGACGGCGAGACCTGGGTGCGCGAGCCGGTGCCCTCGCGTGATCACACCGAGCGCATGCTGCGCGCGGCGGGGGTGGACGTGCTCGAGCGCGACGGCATGGTGGGGGTGGCCGGCCCGGTCGACGGCCTTTCCCTGCCCGACGTGCGGGTGCCCGGCGACTTCTCATCGGCGGCCTTCGCGATCGTGGCCGGCGTGCTGCGCGGGGATCCCGCGGTGCGCGTGACCGGCGTCAACCTCAACCCGGGTCGCACGGGCCTGCTGGGCGTGCTGCAACGGATGGGCGCCGATGTGACGGTGGAGCCCGGCCCCGACGTGGCGGGGGAGCCCTGCGGAGACGTGCTCGTGCGGCGTGCGCCGATGCTGCACGCCACCGAGGTGACCGCCGACGAGGTGCCGTCGATGGTGGATGAGGTGCCGCTGGTCGGCCTGCTTGGCGCCCTGGCCGCGGGCACCACCACCGTGAGCGGCGCCGGTGAGCTGCGGGTGAAGGAGAGCGACCGCATCGCCACCGTGGTGGAACTGCTGCGCGCGGTGGGCGCCGATGCGGATGAGCGCGAGGATGGCTTCGTGGTGCGCGGCCAGATGTCCATCCCCGGGGGCGAGGTGCAGTCGCACGGCGACCACCGCCTGGCCATGCTCGGCGCCCTGGCCGGCCTCGTGAGCGAGCAGGGGGTGACCGTGCACGGCATGGACGCCGCCGCGGTGTCGTACCCCGGATTCACCGACGACATGGTCGCCCTGGGGGCGGTGGCGGCATGATCGTGGCGATCGACGGCCCGGCGGGCGCGGGCAAGAGCACCGTGGCACGGGCCGTGGCCGATGCCCTTGGCGTGGGCTACCTCGACACCGGGGCCATGTACCGCGCGCTCACCCTCGTGGCGCTGCGCGACGGGGTGCCGATCGACGATGGCGCGGCGCTCGCCGAGCTCGCCCGCGCGCATCCCGTGTCGCTCGAGAACGGCCCCGGGGGCGTGCGCGTGATGATGCGCGGGGACGACGTGACCATGGCCATCCGCGAGGCGGACGTCACCGGCGCGGTGTCCGAGGTGGCGGCGCATCCGGAGGTGCGGCACGAGATGGTGGCGCGCCAGCGGCAGATCATGGGCCACGGCGACTGGGTGTGCGACGGCCGCGACATCGGCAGCGTGGTGTTCCCCGAGGCCGAGGTGAAGGTGTTCCTCACCGCATCGGTGGACGAGCGCGCCCGTCGCCGGCACGCGGAGCTCACCGGCCGGGGGGAGAGGGTGGACCTGCGGGTGATCCGCGACGACGTGGAACGCCGCGATCACGCCGATTCCTCGCGCGCGGCGAGCCCGCTGGTGGTGGCCGACGGCGCCGTGGTGGTGGACACCACGGGCATCGGCATCGACGAGGTGGTGGGGAAGATCGCATCGATGGCCCGCGAGGTGGCGGCATGAGCGACGGCCCCGACGCCAACCCCGGCAACGCCACGGGCAACGCCCCCGAGCCCGACTACGACCGCCTCGCGAACCCGCAGTCGGCCGACGACGTGCGCATCACCTCATGGTGGTGGTGGATCGGCCGCAACATCCTGTCGGTGTACTTCCGCACGAGGTACCGGGCGAAGAAGGTGCGCGGCAAGGACAACATCCCGCGCCGCGGCGGCGTGCTCATCGTCTCGAACCACATGACCAACAACGACCCGTTCCTGGTCGGCTGGTCGGCCATCCCGCGCCGCGCCTTCTACATGGCCAAGTCGGAGCTGTTCGAGAGCCGCATCCAGCGCGTGGTCATCGGCACCCTCGGGGCCTTCCCGATCCGCCGGGGCGAAGCGGACCGCACCGCCATGCGCATCGCCAAGGGCCTGCTCGCCCGCGGGGAGGTCGTGATCATCTTCCCCGAGGGCACCCGCTCGCGCGACCAGCGCCTGCGCAACCCCTATCCCGGGGCGGCATCGCTCGGGCTGCCGGACGACGTCACGGTGATCCCCGCGGCCATCTGGGGCATCCAGGAGAAGCACGGGCCCTCGCGGGTCATCTTCGGCCCGCCGGTGTCGAAGGAGGGGCTCGAGGGATCGCGGGGCCAGCGCGCGGGTGAGCTGGCGTTCCGGATGATGGCCGCCATCGCCGAGCTGCTCCCCGAGATCGGCGGCCCGGTGCAGGACCCACCGACCACCCTTGCGACGACGGACGACGAATGAGCGACGGCACCGGAGACAGCGGCGGCGCGGGCAGCGACGGCGGCGCCCCGGGCGGGGCCGGCGGCTCTGGCGAGAGCACGGGGCGCGCCCCACGGGCATCGCGCCCGGGCATGCCCGATCGCCCGCTGGGCCGCGAGCGGCACGCACCCCGCGGCAGCACCGTGGCCCAGGGCCAGCCGGTGGTGGCCGTGGTGGGCTATCCGAACGTCGGCAAGTCGACCCTCTTCAACCGCCTCACGGGCCGCCGCGAGGCCGTGGTCGACTCCAAGCCCGGCGCCACGCGCGATCGCCGGCAGGGCGGTGCCGAATGGAACGGCGTGCAGTTCCAGGTGCTCGATACCGGCGGCATCGACGAGGCGGATGAGTCGATGATGGCCAGGGACATCGCCGGCCAGGCGATCCGGGCCATCGATGAGTCCGACCTGATCCTCTTCGTCGTGGACGCCGCCGTGGGCGCCACCCCCGGCGACCTCGAGGTGGCCGAGCGCCTGCGGCGGTCGCACCGCCCGGTGATCGTGGTGGCCAACAAGTGCGACAACGCCGAGTCGGAGATGCGCGCGCAGGACCTCTGGGGCCTCGGGCTCGGCGAGGTGGTGACCGTCTCGGCGCTGCACGGGCGCAACATCGGCGACTTCCTCGACCTGCTGGTGGAGAGCCTCCCCGAGGTGGAGCCGCCCGATGAGTCGATCGCCCGCCTGCCGGCCTTCTGCATCATGGGGCGCCCGAACGTGGGCAAGAGCTCCATCCTCAACGCGCTGCTCGGCGAGGATCGCATGATCGTTCAGGACCTCCCTGGCACCACGCGCGATCCGGTGGACACCATCATCGAGTGGGACGGCCAGGAGATCGTGCTCATCGACACCGCCGGTCTTCGCCGGCGCGGGCGCATGCGCGAGCGCGTGGAGGTGTACAGCCAGCAGCGCGCGCTGGAATCGGCCGAGCGCTCGGACGTGGCCATCGTGGTTGCCGACGCCACCGAGGGCATCACCGAGGCCGACCTCGCCGCGTGCGACCAGGCCGCCCAGAACCACTGCGCCACCCTGCTGGTGCTCAACAAGTGGGACCTCGCGCAGCCTGACCTCACCGACCTCGCCGGCCGGGTGCGCCGCAAGAGCCGCCAGCACCCGCCCATCGTGGCTTGCTCGGCCGTGACGGGGGAGGGCATCGACCGCATCATCCCGCAGGCCATGAAGCTCTACGAGAAGAGCTGCACGCGCCTCTCCACCCACGAGCTCAACGAGGCCCTGCGAGAGCTGGCCGAGGAGCGCCCGGGCCCGCGCAAGGGCAAGCGCCGGCTCTCGATGCGGTTCCTCGTGCAGACAGGCGTGGCGCCACCCGTGTTCCGCCTCGAGGTGAACGACCGCTCCCTCATGACCCGCGACTACGGTTTCTGGCTCGAGAACCGCCTGCGCGACCGCTTCGACCTGGCGGGCGTGCCGGTGGACATCGAGGTGAGGAGCCGCCGGTGAGCGACATGGTGGTGATCGGCGCGGGTGCCTGGGGCTGCACGTTCGCGCGCGTGGCCGCGCAGGCCGGCGCGCGCGTGGCGCTGGCCTGCCACACCACCGAGCAGGCGATGGTGCTGCGCGAGACGCGGCACGATCGCATCCACCTGGGCGAGGTGGCGCTGCCCGACGAGGTGCGGGTCACCCATGTGGCCGCCCCGGATGCCCTCGAGGGGGCCACCATCGTGGTCATCGCGCTGCCGAGCCGCGTGGTGGCTGCCGAGGCGGCCGCCCTGGCCCCGCGCATCCCCGATGGCGCCGGCGTGCTGTCGCTCACGAAGGGCCTCGAGCCCGGAACCGGGCGGGTGCTCTCGGACGTCTGGCGCGACGCCGCACCGGGCACGCCCTTCGCCGTGCTCTCCGGACCCAACCATGCAGAGGAGATCGCCCAGGGCCAGCCCGCCGCCGCGGTGGTGAGCGGCGACGCCGCGCTCGCGGCACGCGTGCAGGAGAGCATCTCCGGCCCGGCGTTCCGCGTGTACGTGAACGATGACCTCGTGGGCGTGGAGCTCTGCGGGGCGGCCAAGAACGTCATCGCGCTCGCCGCGGGGATGTCCGACGGCCTCGGCTTCGGCGACAACGCCAAGGCCGCGCTCATCACGCGGGGCCTGGCCGAGATGACGCGCCTCGGGCGCGCCGCCGGGGCCACGGATGCCACGTTCCGCGGGCTCGCGGGCATGGGCGACCTCATCGCCACCTGCACCAGCCGCCACAGCCGCAACCGCCGCGCGGGCGAGCTGATCGCGCGCGGAATGCCCGCCGATGCGGTGGAGCAGGAGATCGGGCAGGTGGTGGAGGGCCTCGCGACCGCCCAGGCGCTGCTCACCCGCGCCGAGGCCGCAGGGGTGGAGCTTCCCATCTCGGAGCAGGTCGCCGCAGCGGCGTTCGACGGCCGTCCCCCCGCCGAGTGCCTGCGCAACCTGATGGCGCGCGCCCCGGCCGCGGAGGCCTGATCCGGGCGGCATGTGCCGTCACGACCACGCGCGTGTTCTGAACCGAGCCTTTACCCGTGCGTAGCGGGCACGTTGCCAGGCGGGTCTACCTTTCCCGACGTAATCAGTCGACGGAGGTTTCCCGCAGATGAGCACGTCCACCGGTTCGCGGCACATGCGACGCAAGGTCATGCCGATCGTCGCGATCGCCGCGGCAGGCGCCGCTGTCGGCGGCATCGCCGTCCTCGCGGGGTGCGGCAGCACCGCCTCCGCCGGCTCCGCGCCGGCGTCGATCGCGGGCTACATCCCCGCCTCGAGCCCGCTGTACGTGCAGGTATCCACCGACACCGCCGGCACGCAGTGGACCAACCTCAACCGCCTCGGCAAGCTCTTCCCGGGCTTCGGTGAGATGCGCGCCGAGCTCGACAAGGCGCTGGCCCGCGAGGGCATCGAGTGGGACACGGAGCTGAAGCCGCTGCTGGGTGAGTCGGCCGCCGTCGCCGTCACCGAGGTGCCCGAGACCGAGTCCGTCCTCAAGGGCGCGCTCACCGACCCGGCCGGCGCCGTGGGCCGCGCCGCCGCGAAGGCCGCCGACCAGCCGATGATGGCGGTCATGCAGATCGCCGCCGGGAAGTCCGCCGACATCAAGGCGCTCATCACGCAGGCGCCCGGCGGGATGAAGGAGACCGGCACCCGCGACGGGGCCACCCTCTACGCCGACGCCACGATGGGCACGTACGCCGCGGTCACCGACGAGTCGCTCATCCTGGGATCCACCGAGGACGTCGTCAACAAGGCGCTCGAGGTGAAGGCCGCCGGGGGTGAGGCCGCCCTCTCCGGCGTGTTCCGCTTCAACGAGGCGCTCTCGCTGCTGCCCGACGACGTGTTCGCCATGGGCTACGTGAACGTCGAGGAGGCCGGCAAGGCCGCGTCCGAGATCCTCCCGCAGGTCGGCGACCTCGCCGGCGGGCAGATCACCGGGGCCGCTGCCATGTCCGTCACGGCGCAGCCCGACGGCCTGCGCATGAAGGCCGTCCTCGTGGACGCCCCGCAGGCCGCCCAGCAGACGCCCTACACGCCCACGCTCACCGCGCAGGCACCCGCCGATTCCATCGCCTACCTGGGCTTCAACCGCCTCGCCGACACCGTGCAGCGCGCCGTCACGGCCGCCTCCAGCGCGGGGTCCGAGGACACCAAGAAGCAGGTCGAGGCCCTCACCAGCCAGCTGCCCCTGCTGCTGGGCGTGAACGCCGAGGACCTCCGCAACCTCACCGGCGGCGAGCACGCCGTGGTGGTGGGCGCCACGGGCAAGGAGCCCGAGGCCGCGCTCGCCCTCCAGGTGAAGAACGGCGAGCAGGCCACCGAGAGCCTCACCGCGCTGTCGCGGTCGGTGCCGGTGGTGCTCAACCAGTTCGCTCCCGGCGACATCAAGGTGGGCAAGGCCACTCCGTTCTCCGAGAGCGGCGTCAAGGGCCAGGTCATCCCCGCGGACGACATGTCGGTCGCGTGGGGCGTGCGGGGCGAGCTCGCAGCGATCGGCAACGGTGCCAAGGCCGTGGCCTCCGTGCTCGCACCCCGCGGGGCGGCCAATTCACTCGCCGCCACGCAGGGCTTCAAGGCGGCCACGCAGGGCATGCCGGCGCAGGTGACCGGCCTCGCCTACATCGACGTGCGCAAGGCCGTGCCGGTGCTCGCCGCGAACGGTGCCTTCGAGGGCAAGGATGGCGCGAAGAAGCGGGCCAACATCGCGCCGTTCACCCAGATCGCCGCATGGGCGACC
>CAIYRJ010000330.1 GCA_903928615.1 uncultured Actinomycetes bacterium
ACACCTCGCTGGGCTTCGGGAACGGCTTCTTCCGACCGCTCGGGCGCGGCGCGCACCTGGTGCAGACGCGCACCAAGCCCAACGTGCGCACGGTCATCCACGCATGCGAGGCCCACGGGGTGACCGTGCTCTCGGGCGTGCCCACCTTTTGGGCGCAGCTCACGGAGTTCCTCTCGCGCCACCCCGACCTGCATGACGCCATCTCCACCGAGCGCCTGGGCGTGTCATCCGGCGACTCCCTGCCGGGCCCGGTGCTCACGCGCCTGCGCGAGGTGATCCCCGGCCTCGACGTGCTCGAGGGATTCGGCTGCTCCGAGGCATCGAACATCGTGCTGTCCACCCGGCCGGGCGACGACCTGCCCGGGCGCCTCGGGCGCGCGGTGCCGGGCGCCGAGGTATCGCTGCGCGACGAGGATGGCCGGCCCGTGGAGCCCGGCACCCCCGGCCAGCTGTGGATCAGGAGCGAGAGCAACACCACCGGGTACTGGCGCCGCACCGACCTCACCCGCGACCTCCTGCACGGAGAGTGGGTGCGGATGAGCGACATGCTCGTGGAGGAGGACGGCGTGTTCCGCCACGTGGGCCGCGCCGACGACCTCTTCAAGGTGGACGCCAAGTTCGTGAGCCCCGTGCAGGTGGAGGGAGTGATCCACGATCACCCTGCCGTGGCGGAGGTGGCCGTGGTGGGCCGCGCCGACGACAAGGGCCTCATGCGGGTGGTCGCGGTGATCGTGCCGCGCGACGGCACCGACACCGAGGCGGCCGAGCATGACATCCGGCAGGCCGTGGCCCATGCGCTGGGTGCTTACGCGGCCCCCTCGGTGATCGAGTGGCGCGATGAGTTGCCGCGCCTGGCGTCGGGCAAGGTGGCCCGACGCGTGCTGCGCGAGGGCGCCTGACCGCGCACCGCGCGCGCTAGCCCCCGAGCAGCGCCCCGAGGTCGTCGGCCACTGCCACCGGCTTCGCGCCCTTCCAGGCCTCGGCCTCGGCCCGGCTGGTGACGCCGCTCAGCACGAGCGCGGCATCGAGCCCCGCGGCCACCGCGCCGCCCACGTCGGAGTCGAGCCGGTCCCCCACGGCCAGCACCGGCCCGTGCACGCCCAGCCGCTCGCGCGCGATGCGCCAGGCGTCCGGTCCCGGCTTGCCCACGGCCACCACGTCCACGCCGGCTGCGTACTCCACGTAGGCCACCACCGCGCCCGTGCCGGGACGCACGCCGTTCTCGCCCGGCACCAGCCGGTCGCGCCCGGTGGCGATCACCGGAACCCCGGCGCACGCCGCGCGCACCGCCCACGTGAGCTCGCGGTACGAGAGGTCGGCATGGCCCGCCAGCACCACCACGTCGGCGTCCGGCACGTGCGCCTCGCGCGACACCACCTTGAGCCCCGCGGCCTGCACGTGGCGCACCATCGCGGGGCTCCCCACCACCACGGCCGCCCCTCCGCTGAAGCGGTCGGCCAGGTACTCCTGCATCACCACGCCCGAGGTGACGATCTCGTGCACCGCCCCGCGTACCCCGTGGCTCCACAGCCGCTGCAGCACGTCCTCGGGCGCCGAGGCCGGGTCGTTGGTGAGGAACACCAGCGCCCGATCGGCCGCCCGCCAGCGGTCCACGGCCTCGGGCGCGCCCGGCACCGCCGACGTGCCCACCCACAGGCAGCCGTCGAGGTCGAGGATGAGCCCCTCATACCTCTCGGCGATCGCAATGGCGTCGGACATGGCGCGATGCTACCGCCGCCCGTACCATGCCCCCATGGAGACCTACGGGCACGTGGCGGTGGCGGTGGAGGACAGCCCCGGATCGCACAAGGCGCTGCAGGAGGCCGCCCGCATGGCGTCGCTCACCGGCGCGCGCCTGTCGGTGCTGCACGTGACGAGCATCCCCATGCCGCCTCCCTACATGGGCGAGGGCGGGGTCTTCCTTCCCGACCCCGAGGTGATGCAGGCCGCCGCGCTCACCTGGCTGAAGGAGATGGTGGAGGGAATCCCGGGCGCGCAACCGCAGGTGCTCGAGGGCCACCCGCCCGATGCGGTGTGCCAGTGGGCCGAGGAGAACGACGTGGACCTGCTGGTGGCCGGCGCGGAGCGCGGACGCGTGGAGCGACTGCTGCTCGGCAGCTTCGCGCTGCACCTGGCGCGCCATGCCCCCTGCGACATCATGCTCGCGCGCCCCGACAAGGGCTGACCCTTACCGAACCCTTGACGTAACGCCGCCGGATGCTGTCGGGGTCCGGCATGACGGCCCCGCGCGGGTCGCTAGGGTGCCCGCCCGTGACCTGGTACGAGGCGATCGTCTACGGGATCGTGCAGGGGCTCACGGAGTTCCTGCCCATCTCGAGCTCCGGCCACCTGCTGCTCGTCCCCGCCTTCTTCGGCTGGGAGGACCCCGGTGCGCTGTTCACCGCGATCATCCAGCTCGGCACCATGCTGGCGGTGGTCCTCTACTTCTGGCGCGACCTGATCGCGGTGATCACCACCTGGGTGCGCTCGTGGTACACGCCGTCGCTGCGCTCCGAGCTCAACGCCCGCATGGGCTGGTACCTGGTGATCGGCACGATCCCGATCGTCATCTTCGGGTTCATCTTCCGCAACCAGATCGAGACCGCCGCCCGCAGTCTCTACATCGTCGGCACCATGCTGATCGTGTTCGGCCTCATCCTCGGCGCCATCGACTGGGCCAGCCGCAAGGAGCGCGTGGTGGAGTCGGTGAAGCGCAACGACGCCATCGCCGTGGGGCTCGCCCAGGCGCTCGCGCTCATCCCGGGCGTGTCGCGCTCGGGGGCCACGATCAGCGCCGGCCTGCTGATGGGCCTCACCCGCGAGGCCGCCGCGCGCTTCTCGTTCCTGCTCTCGATCCCCGCCATCGTGCTCTCGGGGCTCTACGGCCTGTACGGCGAGCTCGGATCGTCATCCGGTGGCGTGGGCCTCATGCCCCTCATCATCGCCACCGTGGTGTCGTTCATCGTCGGCTACGCGGCCATCGCATTCCTGCTGCGGTGGCTCGCGCGTCACTCGCTCTACGTGTTCGTGGCGTACCGGGTGATCCTCGGGGTGCTCGTGCTCGCCCTCGCCGCCGGAGGCGTGATCTCCTGAGGGGCGACGGCCCGGGGCGCTATCCTGCGGGATCGTGTTCGGAGCACATCACGACAGCACCCTCGCCAAGGCCAAGCGAAAGGCCGCCGCCGAGGCCAAGGAGAAGGAGCAGCGCCGCCACGAGATGATCGAGGCGCTGCGACGGGCCAAGGAGTCGGCCGCGGACCCCGCGGAGCAGGCGCGCCGGGAGCGCGCGAAGCGCCACAGCGAGGTGCTCGATCGATGGCCCGCGAACTGGTAGGACGCCCGTAAGCCGAGGCGCCACCGGGCGCGGTACCATGTAGAGGCGATTCACGCCGAATCCGGATCCCGCCGGGGACCGGCCGGGGCGCCTAAAAGGGGGCGCCCGCCGCCCGGTGGCGCGATCAGATGGCACGAGGAGAATGAATGTTCGAGGTTGGGGACAAGGTCGTCTACCCGCACCATGGCGCGGGTACCGTGCTTGCCAAGGAGTTCCATGAGATCCGCGGCGAGCGCCGTGAGTACCTGACGATCGAGATCCTGCAGCCGCAGATGACGGTCATGGTCCCGTGCGAAAACGCCGAGACCGCTGGCCTTCGCCCGGTCATCAACGAGCGCGCCGTCAACGAGGTGCTGGCCGTGCTGGCCGCCGACGGCAGCGAGATGCCCGCCCAGTGGAACCAGCGCTTCAAGCGCAACCAGGAGAAGCTGCGCAGCGGCGACATCCTCGAGTTGGCCGAGGTGGTGCGCAACCTCGAGCGCCGGCAGCAGGACGCCCGCCTGTCCCCCGGCGAGATGCAGATGCTCGAGCGAGCCCGCCGCGTGCTGGTGAGCGAGCTCATGTACGCGCGCAACATCGATGAGGAGACGGCGAACAAGCTGATCGACGACGTCCTCACCGGCGAGCACGTGGTGAAGCACAAGCCCACCGGCAAGCGCATCGCGCCGAAGCCGCCGCCCAAGGCCGACCCCAAGGCCGCCGCCGCCGCGCGCGCCGCGGCCGCGCAGCAGTCACGCTCGTCGATGCGCGCCACGGTGCGCCCGCCGCTGTCGTCCACTCCGCCGTCCGTGCAGGCCATGGCCCGCGCAGCGATGGAGAAGGCCGCCGAGGGCAAGCCACCTGCCAAGAAGGCGGCTCCCGCGAAGGCGGCGGCCAAGCCGGCGGCCAAGGCAACGGCGAAGCCTGCGGCCAAGGCGGCTGCGAAGCCCGCGGCCAAGGCGCCTGCCAAGAAGGCGGCGCCCGCGAAGACGGCGGCAAAGGCCCCGGCGAAGAAGGCAGCTCCGGCCAAGAAGAAGTAGCCGGGCGGCGGTCGGGTCACCCCTCGCGCAGGAAGGTGACCTCCGCCACCTCGCCGCGCTCGACCGAGAGCAGCGACAGCCCATCAACGCGCACGGCGGCCAGGTCGTCGAGCGTGCGGGCGTCGTGCTCCACGATGGCCCGCGCGAGCAGGCCCTTGAGGTGCTTGCCCGCGTGGCCCGCGGCCCGGCGCCCGCCGGGGCCATCCTCGACGATGCCCACGCGCACCAGGCTGCCGGCCCTCAGGGCCGACGGCTCGATGACCGCACGGTGGTCGAGGGGCAGCATGTCGATCACCGCGCCGCGCCCTGCGCGCCGCGCCAGCGCGCCCGAGACGGCGGGGCGCCACCACGCCGCGAGCGACCCGAGGCCATCAACCCGCGCGCCCATCTTCAGCCGATAGGCCGGAATCGCATCGGCGGCGCCGAC
>CAIYRJ010000331.1 GCA_903928615.1 uncultured Actinomycetes bacterium
GCGGCCTCCGCTGCCGCCCTCGTCATCACCGTCGCCGGGTGCGGTGGTTCCGACTCCGCATCATCACCCGACGCTGCCGCCGATACCGCGGCCGCCCAGACCACCGCATCGTCGGCCAGCGCCGAAGGCAACCTGGCCCAGTTCATGAAGGACATCGGCGTGGAGCTCAATGAGTTCTGGGCCGAGACCTGGGGCGAGGGGTGGAAGGAGGCGGTCGTGAAGGTGCCGGAGCAGTCCGCCGACACCGCGTGCGGCCCCATCGACGCCGCCGAGACGGGCCCCGCCTACTGCGGCGCCGACAACACCATGGTGCTGCCCGTGGCCTTCTTCCGCGACGAGATCGTGGGCGCGGATGACGACCTCAACAATGACGCCGCCGTGGCCGGCGTGCTCGGCCACGAGTTCGGGCACCACCTGCAGGAGATCGGCGGGCTCGGCGAGGCCGTCACCCAGGCCCAGGCCGACAACCCCGAGGCCGCGAACCTGCTGTCGGTGGCCAACGAGCTGCACGCCGACTGCCTGATGGGCCTCTGGATGTCGTCGGTGGACGACGAGAAGCGCCTGGAGCCCGGCGACCTCGACGAGGTGCTCACCACCCTCGAGAAGATCGGTGACGACAAGCTGTCGGAGAGCGCCGGCGAGCAGGCCGACCCGGAGACGTTCGACCACGGCACCGCCGCGCAGCGCCAGACCTGGTTCGGCGTCGGCTTCGAGACCAAGGACCCCGAGGCCTGCAGCAAGGTGTATGACGACCTCGCGGACGGCACCCTCGAGCAGGAGCTCCAGGAGGGCGCGGACGCGGCCAACCAGTCGGCCACCAACTGATCCGACTTCACGTAGGGCCCCCGCGCCGCGGGGGCCCTACGCGCGCGTGAAGCGGGCGACCGCCTCGATGTGCGGCGTCTGCGGGAACATGTCCACCGGCTGCACCCACTCGAGCCGGTAGCCGCCATCCACGAACCTCTTCGCGTTGTCGGCGAAGGTCGCGGGCTGGCATGACACGTACACGAGGGTCCTCGGCGCGAGCTCGAGGATCCTCCGGCAGGCGCCGCCCGAGAGCCCGGCACGCGGCGGGTCGACGATGGCCACGTCGGGCGCGGGAAGGGCGTCGCGGTTCTCGCGCAGCACCACCCGCACGTCGCCGGCCATCGCGGTGTGGTTGGCGATCCCGTTGCGCTCGGCGTTGCCCCGGGCGTCCTCCGCGGCCTCGGGCACGAGCTCGATGGCCACCACGTGCTTGCTCAGCGCACCCAGGGCCACGCCGATGCTCCCGACCCCGGCGAAGAGGTCGTACAGCACCTCGCCTCCCGTGAGGCCCGCGGCCTCGGCCGCGCGGCGGTAGAGGTGGCCGGTCATGCGCGAGTTGGTCTGGAAGAACGACCCGGCCGAGAGGCGCAGGGTCACGGGATTGCCCGGCTCCACCTCCACGGCCTCCTCGAACCAGTCGCGCCCCCACACGGTGCGGCTGGGCAGCCCGGCGGTCACCTCCGACATGCCGTCGTTCACCGCATGCACGATGCCCACGAGCCCGGGCACCGCGGCGGGCAGGCGGTCGGCCAGGCGGTCCACCACCTCATCAGGACCGGGGGCGGTGACCACGGTCACGAGCAGCTGGCCGGTGAGCACGCCCTCGCGCACCACCACATGGCGCAGGAAGCCGCCGTGCTCACGTTGGTCGTAGGGCGCGATGCCCTCGTCCAGGGCCCACGCGCGCACGGCCTCGCGCGCCACGTTGCCGGCCGGCGTGGCGAGCATGCACGCATCGATGTCCACCACCTCGTCCCAGCGGCCACGGCGATGGAAGCCCAGCCGCAGCTCGCCATCCGGCCCCGGCGCCGCCGAGTACTCCATCTTGTTGCGGTACCCGAAGTGCTCGACGGCCGGGTCGGCCTCGCGCACGTCCACGCCCTCGAGCCCACCGATGCGCACGAGGTGCTCGGCCACCTGCCGCCTCTTCGCATCGAGCACCACGTCGTAGTCCACCTGCTGCAGGCGGCACCCGCCGCACTCGGGCACGAATGCGCACGGCGGGGTGATGCGTCCCGGGCCCGGCGACAGCACCTCCACGAGATCGGCCTCGCCGAATCGCCGGCGCACCTTGCGCATGCGCACCCGCGCCCGATCGCCCGGCGCGGTGTCGGGCGTGAATACCACGAAGCCATCAGCCCGCGACACCCCCCGGCCACCGAAGGCCAGGTCGCCCACGGTCACCTCGATCTCATCGCCCCGCTTGGGTCTCTCCACGGCGCCGGAGACTAGGGAAGCCGTCGGTGCGAGAGCACCGGCAGCGCAGTCCGCTGCCGCGCCTGCTCGGCCAGGTCGAGGTCGGCGCAGGCGAATCCCTCGCCCTCGGGCACCTCGGCCAGCACGGCGCCCCATGGGTCGATGATCATCGAGTGGCCCCAGGCCCCCTCGCCCGTGGCGTGGTCACCGCACTGCCCGGCCGCGAGCACGAAGCACTGGTCCTCGATGGCCCGCGCGCGCAGCAGCACCTCCCAGTGCGCCGCGCCGGTGGGCTTGGTGAAGTTCGCGGGCACGGCCAGCGCGGTGGCGCCCGACGCCGCGAGCGAGCGGTAGAGCTCGGGAAAGCGCAGGTCGTAGCAGACGCTCAGCCCCAGCCTGAGCCCCGCCGCGTCGCCGAGCGCGAGGGCCTCGCCGGGCTCCACGGCATCGGACTCCCGGTATTCGTGGCCGCCCACGGTGACGTCGAACAGGTGCACCTTGCGGTAGATCGCGATGTCACGGCCATCGGGTGCCACGAGCACGCTGGTGTTGAACGCGCGCGACCCATCGCCGATGGCCTCGAGCACGCTGCCGGCCAGCACGAACACGCCGAGCTCGCGCGCCCAGGCGCGTGCCGCCGTGAGCGACGGCCCATCGAGGCCCTCCGCGCCATCCCGGGTGCGCGACGCCGGCCCCCACCAGTTCCACTTCTCGGGCAGCACCACCACCTGCGCGCCCGACACCACTGCGGCCTGCACCAACTCGCCGGCCCGACCGATGTTGCGGGCGGTGTCCTCGTCGGCCAGCAGCTGCACCACGGCTGCGCGCACGGTGTCAGGTGGCACCGGCCACCCCCCGCGCTACCATTGCGCCCGTCGCCACGCGAACCGGAGGACCCATGGCAGACGTCGAGACCCTTACCCGCATCGAAGACGTACTCGAGCGCATCCGCCCCGCCCTGCACGCGGACGGCGGCGACGTGGAGCTCGTGGACTTCGACGACGAGGGCTTCGTCCACCTGCACATGCTCGGTGCCTGCGGGGGCTGCCCCATGAGCACCGCGACCCTCACCCTGGGCATCGAGGCGGAGCTCCGCCGCGAGTTGCCCGAGGTCGAGGGCGTCGTCACGGTCTAGGGCAGCAGCGAGGGGCCCACGGCCCCCACGCCCTCATCCCGGTGCACCTGCCGGGTGCACAGGTCCTGGGCGAAGGCCAGCCCCGCCTGCGTGGCGATCTCGCGGGCCTCGTCGCTCACGCACCCCGGCTGCAGCCACAGCGAGGTGGCTCCGATGGCCACGGCTTCGCGGGCGATGTCCGGCGCCGCCTCGGACTTCCTGAACACATCCACCATGTGGACGGGCTCGTCGATCTCGGCGAGCGAGTTCACCACGGGGATGCCCAGCACGTCACCCTGGCCGGGCCGCACCGGGATCACCTTGTAGCCCTGTTCGAGCAGGTAGAGCATCACGCCGTGCGAGGGCTTGTCGGGATCCGGCGACGCGCCGATCATGGCGATCGTGCAGGTGCCTGCAAGGATCTCCGCAGGAGTGGAATCGGGTCCCATCGCTTCTCCCCTCTCGACCGCGGATGCCGCTTCATCGGGGTGCCCGGATTTGAACCGGGGACCTCTCCGTCCCGAACGGAGCGCGCTACCAAGCTGCGCCACACCCCGCGATGAAGCGGAGGGCATCCTAGCCCATGCACCCCGCTTTTCGGCGCTCTTTGCGAACCCGCGCCCTGCCCGCGTCCGCGCAGCGGCGTATCGTCCTCGCATGGACGCGCACGGAGCATCCGGACGTTGACCCTCCGGCCATACCGCGCGCGCTGACCTGCGACCCGCATGCCCCATGGCTGCGGGTCGTCGTCGTTCTGGGACGAGACATGGGAGGAATGAGATGGCGAACCACCTGACCCCGGACGAGATGGCGAATGCCATCGGCATGCGCACCGATCGCCTGGTGCGCTACTGCGTGGAGCAGTCGATCCCCATCTACCACGGGCGGGTGGACAAGACGCTGGTGATCACCAGCCTCCTGGCGACGGGCCATCGGTTCCCCGATGACACCGATGCCGAGGAGATGCTGGCCGCCTGATGTCGTGACGGCCCCGGCGTCCCGCGCGGGCGCCGGGGCCGCCGCTAGCCTGCGCGTCGTCGTGAGTGCAAGACGTCGCAGGCCCCCGAGGGCCCTCATCGCCCTGGCTGCTGCGGGGGCGCTCGCCGTCGCCGCCGGCACCGCCGCGGCCCAGTCGAACCCGGTGGCGTCCACAGTTGATGCCTTCGCGAAGAAGAATCCCACCATCAGCGTGCTGGTGCAGCGGCTCGACGCATCCGGCCCGGTCACCGTGGCCGCGTGGAAGCCCGACACCTCGCTCGCACCCGCCTCGACGATGAAGATCATCACGGCGGCGTCCACCCTGCTCACGGTCGGCCCGGACTTCCGGTTCACCACGCGCCTCGAGGCGGGTCCCGACTCCATCGGCCCCGGAGGCACGGTGAGCGGCCCCGCGTACCTGATCGGGGCCGGCGACCCCATGCTCGCCACGCGTGCGTACTCGCGCGCCAGCCTCGACCGCCTCGGCACGCCGCTCGAGGATCTCGCGCGCGACGTGCGCGAGCAGGGCACCAGGCGCATCACCGGCGGCGTGGTGGTGGACGAGACGCTCTTCGACCGCGAGCGCATGGGGCCCCTGTGGAAGAGCAGCTACCAATGGGAATGCCCCCCGCTCTCGGGAATCGCCACGAACCAGAACCGCGCGAACAACGGGTCGAACGTATCGAGCCCGGCCATCGCCGCCGGTCAGCGTCTCGTGGCCGCGCTCCGCAAGGCCGGGGTCAGCGTCTCGGGCGGCGTGCGCGCCGGTCGCGACGCCCCGGGCGGAGAGATCATCGGGCAGGTGCGCTCCGAGCCGGTCTCGCGCATCGTGCGCTTCATGAACCTCCACAGCGACAACTTCACCGCCGAGGTGCTCACGAAGGACGTCGGGGCCTACGGCGCGGGCACCGGCGCCACGCGCGTCGGCACCGCACGGGCCGAGAACCTGTTGCGCGAGCGCGGCCTCCTCCAGGCCGGGGACAACTTCGTCGATGGATCAGGCCTCTCGCACTCGAACCGCGTATCGGCAGCCACCCTGGTCGGGGTGCTGCGCACGGCGCAGGCCGAGCCCGACTGGGGCGACGTGCTCGTGGAGTCCATGCCGCAGGGCGGCGAGGGAACCCTCATGCGCCGCCTCAAGGGCCCGCAGGTGCGAAAGCGCGTGCACGCCAAGACCGGCTACATCAACGGCGTGGCATCGCTGGCCGGCACGGTGGTGAGCACATCAGGTACCCCGTTCGCGTTCGCGTTCCTCATGAACACGCCCGACATCGGCGGCGCGCAGAAGACCATGGACAAGGCCGTCACGCTCCTCGCCACGGGTCGCGCGGACGACGCGCCCGGGCTGCCCTAGCCGGCATCCACGGCCCGCCCCGCGCCGCGCAGCGGGCATCCGCCAGGCGGGACGCCGCTAGGCGTCGTCGCGCGCGGGCACCGGCGCCCCGCCCGCCAGCACGTCGGCGAACATCACCTCGTCGATGATCGGCACCCCGGCCTTCTCAGCCTTCTCCACCTTGCTGCCGGGATCGGCGCCCACCACCACGAAGGTGGTCTTCTTGCTCACCGAGTCGGTGCTCTTGCCGCCGGCGGCGATGATGGCCTTCTTGGCCTCCTCGCGGGTGAAGCCCTGCAGGGCGCCGGTCACCACCACGGTGCAGCCGGTGAGGGGGCCCTCGATGGGGCCGTCGGGCACGTCCATCTCCATGGTGAGGCCCGCGGCGCGCAGGCGGTCGAGCATGGCGCGGTTCTCCTCGGAGGAGAGGAACTCGGTGACGGCCTCGGCCACCACGGGGCCGACGCCGTCGGCGCGGGCGAGGTCGTCGGCAGATGCACCGAGGAGCGCGTCGAGGCGGGGGGCGACGAGGGCGATGGCGTCGGCGGTGACCTCGCCCACGTGGCGGATGCCCAGGGCATTGATGACCCGCGGCCACGGGCGCTGCGTGCTGGCCTCGATGCCGGCGATGAGGTTGGCGGCGCTCTGGTCCTTGAAGCCCTCGAGCGGGATGAGCTGCTCGGCCGTGAGGTCGTAGAGGTCGGCGACGTTCGCGATGAGGCCCACATCGAAGAGCTTCTGCACGGTCTTCTCGCCCAGGCCCTCGATGTCCATGCAGCCGCGTGAGGCGAAGTGGATCACGCTCTCCACCAGCTGCGCCGGGCATGAGCGGTTGGGGCAGCGCCAGATCACTTCGCCCTCGGGGCGCACGAGCGCGGTGCCGCATGCCGGGCAGTCGGTGGGCACCTGGAAGGGGCGCTCATCGCCCGTGCGCCGCTGCGTGAGCGCCGACACCACCTGGGGGATCACATCACCGGCGCGCTGCACGATGACGGTGTCGCCGATGCGCAGGTCCTTGCGCGCGAGGTCGTCCTGGTTGTGCAGGGTGGCGCGCTCCACGGTGACGCCGCCCACGTGCACCGGCTCGAGCTCGGCCCAGGGCACGATGGCGCCCGTGCGCCCGACGTTCACGCGGATGTCCTTGAGCAGCGTGGTGGCCGTGGTGGGTGCGAACTTGTAGGCGATGGCCCATCGGGGGGCGCGGGCAACCGCGCCGAGGCGCCGCTGCATCTCGAGCGAGTCGACCTTCACCACCGCGCCGTCGATGTCGTAGTCGATCTCCCCGCGGCGCTTCTCCCATCCTTCGCAGGCGGCGGCCACCGCGTCGATGTCGTCATAGACCTCGATGAGCGGGTTCACCGGGAAGCCCGCCGCGCGCAGCCACTCGAGCACCTCGTGCTGGCTGGCGGCCTCGAAGCCCTCGGACGCCCCCACGGCGTAGAACCATGCGCTCAGCGGACGCTCGGCGGTGAGCCGGGGGTCGAGCTGGCGCAGGCTGCCCGCTGCGGCGTTTCGCGGGTTGGCGAAGGTCGGCTGCCCCTCGGCGGCGCGGGCCTCGTTGAACTGCGCGAAGGCCTCGAGCGGGAGGTACACCTCGCCGCGCACCTCCACGCGGGCGGGCGGCGTGCCGATGTCGGGGCGCATCACCAGCGGCACCGCCTTGATGGTGCGGATGTTGCTCGTCACGTCCTCCCCCACCTCGCCGTCACCGCGCGTGGCGCCCACCACCAGGTGGCCGTCTTCGTAGGTGAGCGAGATGGCGAGGCCGTCGATCTTGGGCTCCACCACATAGCGCACGGGCTGGCCGCCCATGCCCTCCTGCTCGAGCACGGTCTCGAGGCGGCGGTTCCAGTCGTGCAGCTCCTCATCGCCGCGGGCGTTGGCCAGGCTGAGCATGGCCTGAAGGTGCCGGTGGGATTCGAACTTCTCGGACGGCTGCGCACCCACGCGCTGGGTGGGCGAGTCAGGCGTGACCAGGTCGGGGTGCTCGGCCTCGATGACCTCGAGCTCACGCACCCAGTCGTCGTACACCGCGTCGTCCACCGAGGGGTCGTCGAGCACGTAGTAGCGGTGCGACGCCTCGCGGATGAGATCGCGCAGTTCAACCGCGCGCGCGGCCACACCGCTCGTCGCGCCGGCGGCGCCCTTCGCGCCCCTCGCCCGGGCGGCAGCCTTCGCTGCGCCCTTTCCGGTCGCCCTGCCCTTGTCGGTCCCCTTGCCGGTACTCATGCAGTGCCCATCAGGTAGGCCTGGAGCGCAGCGACCTCATCAAAGACCACGTCGGCATCGGCGACGGCATCGCGGGGGAAGAAGCCCCATGTGACGCCCACGGTGGTGACGCCCGCGGCACGCCCCGCGGCGATGTCGAAGGGAGCGTCACCCACGTAGCAGGCGTCCACGGCATCGACGCCCAGGCGATCAAGTGCGAGCAGCACCGGATCGGGCCCCGGCTTGTGCACCGGGGTGTCCTCCACGGCCAGGAGCACGTCGATGTGCTCGGCCAC
>CAIYRJ010000332.1 GCA_903928615.1 uncultured Actinomycetes bacterium
ATCGCAGTCGAAGTTGACGCCCATCCACTTGTGCGGGTTGGTGCAGTAGCTGTCGGCACGCTCGATCCCTGCGTGGACCGCGCGGAACTCGGGGCACAGCGCGGCGATGCCCAGGTGCGCGGCATCGACGTGCAGCCAGGCGCCGTGCGCGGCGCAAGCGTCCGCGATCGCGGGCACCGGGTCGACCGCGTGGGTGCCCGTGGTGCCGACGGCGGCCACGACGAAGAAGGGAACGCGTCCCGCGGCGGCGTCCTCGTCCATCATGGCCCGCAGCGCCAGCGGGTCCATCGAGCGGTCGGCGCGCACCGGCACCAGCCGCAGGTTGCGCGCTCCGAGGCCGGCGATGCGCACGTCCTTCTCGATGCTGCTGTGGGCCTCGGTGCTCGCGTAGGCGACCAGCGTCGGGGCGCCCGACTGCAGTCCGGCGCGCGTGCCGGCAAAGCCCGTCGCGCGCTCGCGCGCGGCGACGAGCGCGCAGAGCGTGGCGCTGCTTGCCGTGTCCTGGATGACGCCGCCGCCGGCGGACGACGAAAGGAACGATCCCGGCAGGCCGAGCATGCGCGCAAGCCAGTCGAGCACGTGGGTCTCCAGCTCGGTGCACGCGGGCGAGGTGCTCCAGAGCATGCCCTGCACGCCGAGCCCCGCGCTGAGGAATTCGCCCAGGATGCTCGGTCCGCCTGCATTGGCCGGGAAGTAGGCGAAGAAGCCGGGGTGCTGCCAGTGCACGATGGACGGCACGATGACGCGGTCAAGGTCGGCGACGATGCCATGCCATGGCTCGCCGCGCTCCGGCGGGTCGGCGGGCAGCTGCGCCCGCACCCAGCCGGGCGCGACCTCGGGCTTCACGGGCAGTCGCTCGAGCCCCTCCAGGTAGTCGGCGATCCAGTCGACGATGGCGTGGCCGTGCTTCCGGAAATCGAACGGCTGGGGCTGCGGCAGCGCGGTTTCCGCGGAGTGGGCGGCATTCGCGGATGGTTCCGTCATGGAGCGCATTGTCCCCGCCGATCGGAATGTGGCAAACTGCCCCCGGAGACCACCCATGGCTGAACCGTCCGTGTCGACCCCGTCCCCGTCCGCTTCCTGCTGCAGCGCCTCCTGCTGCCCGTCGCCCTGCGACTGCCCGTGCGCGCCGCGCATCGCGAAGCTCGAGAAGACGGTGTGCCGCATCCGCCTGTGGCTCTTCATCGCTCTTGGCTTCCTGATCCTGCTGATCGGCATCGCGATCGGCTCGGGCGGTGCGCGCAAGGAGATGATGGAGCGCGCGCGCGCGATGCGCGGCGGCCCGGGCCCCGCTCCCATGGCGGCGCCGATGCCCATGCCGACGCAGCCGCAGGGTCCGCCGCAGGGCGGCCCGTGGATGGACGGTGGCCGCGGTCCCGGCCCGGGCATGGGCATGGGCATGGGGCAGGGCCCCGGTCCCGGTCCGAACGCGGGGCGTGGGCCTGATGGCGTCCGTCCCGGCCCAGAGGCCCGCGGCGGCGACGGCAACCGCGGCGGCGAGCGCCGCG
>CAIYRJ010000333.1 GCA_903928615.1 uncultured Actinomycetes bacterium
CGGCCAGCACCAGCGCCACCCCGGCCTTCGCTGGCGTGCTGAGTGATTCGCCGGCCCGCGAGAACACCTGCCGGAAGAGCCGCAGGGGCAACTCTGGCGGCGGACTCAGCAGCAGCCGCGCCTGCTCGCCTGTCGCCTCGGGCACCGCCTGCAGTGTCCAGCCCGTGAGGTGCGAAGGCCGCACCTCGTACGGGACCGCCCGCGCATCGTCGAGCGAACGGAGGAACAGCCAGCCCACGGCGGCCACGGCCACTGCCGCGATGGCCAACCGGGTTAGCAGGGATCCGGTGCGGGTGCGTGACATGTGATGGCGTTCGGTGGTCACGGGCGTGTTCCGGAGGCTGGTACCAGCACGCGGCCCGGCCGCGCGGTGGTGACGGCAGTGCCGTCCCAGACCCGGTTGCCATTGACCCACACGCCGCGCACGCCCTCGGGCAGGGCGCGCGGATCCTCGAACGTCGACCGGTCGATGATCCGCGCAGGGTCAAGCAGCACCAGGTCGGCCCGGAGTCCCGTTGCCACGCGCCCGCGGTCGCGCAGGCCGAGCCGTGCCGCAGGCAGCGCCGTCATCTTCCGGATGGCCTCCGGCCAGGTCATCCACGCCTGCTCGCGCACATAGCGGCCCAGCACCCGGGGAAACGTTCCCGCGCCGCGCGGATGGTTGTTGGCGATGCCGCCGTCGCTGGCCACCATCACCCACGGCTGCGCATAGAACACCCGCAGGTCATCCTCGATCATCGCGTGCCCGATCATGCCGGTCCCCGATTCGCGCGCGAACCGGCGATACGCCTCGATGTCGCTGATGCCCTCGGCCCGCGCCATCGCATCGAGCCGCTGGCCGACGTACTTCGCCTGCGACGGCCACCGCGTAATCTGCACGTTCCTGGCACCGCCGATGTCGTCGAGCCCGCGGCGGATGGCGGCCTCGTCCTCATACTGCTTGCTCGGGATCAGCACGCGCGGCGTCGACTGCCACGCCAGGTAGGGATACGCATCGGCCGTGACGTCCACGCCCCGGGCACGCGCGGCCTCGATGATGGCCACGGCCTCGCGCGCCTTGCCCCAGACGGCGACCGTGCCGAGCTTGATGTGCGTGATGTGCACCGGCAGCCGCGCCCGCTCGCCGATGGCGATGGCCTCGCGAATCGCCTCCATCGACTTGTCGGCCTCGTCACGGATGTGCGAGATGTAGAAGCCGCCGCGGGCCCCGGCTTCGCGCGCCAGCGCCACGACCTCCTCGGGGCTGGCATAGCTGCCCACTTCGTACTCGAGTCCCGACGACAGGCCGAAGGCGCCCTCCGCCATGGCCTGCGTCATCATCGACGCCATGCGCGCCTGCTCTGGTCCCGTCGAGTCGCGGCGGTAGCCGTCTCCCATGACGGCCTCGCGAAGCGTGGCATGCCCCGCCAGCACCGCGACGTTCACGGCGGGCGGGGTTTTCCGGAGACGTTCGAGATACGCCGCCAGAGGCCACGGCGAACTGCCATCCTGGCCCACCGCGAGCGTCGTGATGCCCTGACCCACCTGCGTCGTCGCGGCC
>CAIYRJ010000334.1 GCA_903928615.1 uncultured Actinomycetes bacterium
CTCGTGACCGCCATGCAGAGCCACCAGCGCTACATGCCGCTCCATGCGCCCGATGGATCGCTCGTGCCCGCCTTCCTCGCGGTGAGCAACGGTGATCCCGCGGCAGCCGAGATCATCATCCGCGGAAACGAGGACGTCCTCGATGCGCGCCTGCAGGACGCGGCGTTCTCGTACGAGCGCGATGTCGCTGCCGGCCTCGAGGACCTCGACCGACGCCTCGACGACATCGTCTTCCACGCGCGCCTCGGGACCCTCGCGGACAAGCGCGACCGCCTGCGCGCAGGGGTGGGGGACATCGCCGGCGCGGTTGGCGCCGGCGCGGATGCGCTGGAGGCCGCCGAGGACGCCGCGTCCCTGGCCAAGGTCGACCAGGGGGCAATCCTCGTGGCCGAGTTCAGCGAGCTGCAGGGCTTCGCCGCATCCCACTACGCCCGCCTCGCAGGCAGGCCCGATGCCGTGGCCGACGCCATCGCCGACCAGTACCTGCCCGAGGGGCCCGACTCCCCGGTGCCGGCCACCGAGGCGGGCGCCCTGCTGGCATGCGCCGAGAAGGTGGACAACCTCGTCGGGGCCTTCCTGATCGGCGAGATCCCCTCGGGCTCCAAGGATCCCTACGGCCTTCGCCGTGCCGCCGCGGGCCTCGTGCGCGTGGCCCTCGAGCGTGGTTGGGACCTGCAGCCGTCCGCGGTGCTGGCGCCCGCCATGAGGCGGCTTCGCGCGCAGGGCGCCGACCTCGAGCTGTCGGACGAGGCGGCCATGGAGGCGCTCGACGACTTCGTCGCCGACCGGCTGGTGCACCACCTCGGGCAGGATGGCGTGCCCCAGGACGCCGTCCGCGCTGCCATCGCGGCGAACCCCGGCGGGCTCGCCGTGACCGCGGCATGGGCCCGGGCGCTGCATGAGCACCGCGACGACGAGGCCCTGGCGCGCGCCGGCACGGGCGCGAACCGGTGCCGGCGCATCGTCGCCGGGTCCGAGCATGGCCTTGGTGGCTACGCCTCCGCCGGTGATGCGCAGGAGGACTCCCTGGCGGCGGCGCTCGACGCCGCCGAGGCGGCGATCGGCGCAGCGCGCGCGGCCGGCGATCCCTCCGCCGCGATCGCGGCCGCGGAGGCGCTGGGCGGGCCCGTCGATGCATTCTTCGAGGCGGTAATGGTCAATGCGGACGACCCGGCGGATCGTGACCGGCGTCACGCGCTGGTGCGTCGCGCCGGGGAGGCATACGCTCAGGTCGCGGACTTCGAGGTCCTCGTCCTGAAGGGCGGTGAGTAGTGCCTGACCCGCCGGTGAAGTGGGTATACGCGTTCAGCGAGGGCTCGCGCGAGATGCGCGACCTGCTCGGCGGCAAGGGCGCGAACGTGGCCGACATGACCCGCCTCGGCCTCCCCGTGCCGCCCGGCTTCACCATCACCACCGCGGCCTGCATCACCTACCTGCGCGAGGACCGCACCTTTCCGTCGGGCCTCGAGGACCAGGTGCGCGAGCAGCTCACCCGGCTCGAGGCCGATGCCGGGAAGCGCCTCGGCGACCCGGGCGACCCGCTGCTCGTATCGGTGCGCTCCGGGGCGCGCGACTCCATGCCCGGGATGATGGACACCATCCTCAACCTGGGACTCAACGATCGCAGCGTCGATGGCCTCGCGCAGGTGACCGGGAACCACCGCTTCGCCTGGGACTCCTACCGCCGGTTCATCCAGATGTACGGCGACGTCGTGTGCGAGGTGCCCAAGCACCTGTTCGAGTCGGCGCTCGGCGCGATGAAGGCCGACAGGGGGGTCGAGTCGGACGTCGACCTCACGGCGGACGACCTGCAGGGCCTGGTGACCACCTACAAGGCGATCTTCCGCGAGCACCGGGGCGAGGACTTCCCCCAGGACCCCCGTGAGCAGCTGGACGGCTCCATCCGCGCGGTGTTCGAGAGCTGGGAGAACCGGCGCGCGTACGACTACCGCCGCCTGCACGGCATCCCGCACGACCTGGGCACGGCGGTGAACGTGCAGCGCATGGTGTTCGGGAACACCGGTGATCGATCGGCGACCGGCGTCGCCTTCACGAGGAACAACGTCACGGGTGAGAGCGGTCGGCCCTTCGGCGACTTCCTCGTGAACGCGCAGGGGGAGGACGTGGTGGCCGGCATCCGCACCCCCCTGCCGCTGGAGGAGCTCGAGGCCGTGCTGCCGGACGCCTTCCGCGAGCTCATGGACACCATGGCCCTGCTCGAGCGGACCTACCGCGACATGCAGGACGTGGAGTTCACGATCGAGGATGGCCGCCTCTACATGCTGCAGACGCGCAACGGAAAGCGCAGCGCGTTCGCGCGCGTGCGCATCGCCGTCGACCTCGTGGACGAGGGCCTGGTCACCGAGGACGAGGCCCTGCGCGACCTCGTGGACCCCTCGCAGGTGCCGCAGCTGCTCCTGCCGCAGCTCGATGCGGCGGCGGCCGGCACCCCGCTGTCCCGCGGCGTCAACGCATCCCCGGGGGCGGCCGTGGGGGCCATCGTGCTCACCGCCGACGAGGCCGCGCGCCGCGGGGATGCGGGGGAGGCGGTCATCCTCGTGCGGGACGAGACGACCCCCGACGACCTCCACGGGATGATCGCCGCGCGCGGGATCATGACCGCGCGCGGCGGCAAGACCAGCCATGCCGCCATCGTCGCCGTCGGCATGGGCCGCCCCGCCGTGTGCGGCGTGCACGACCTGGAGTTCCCCGAGGGCGGCGGCATCCGCATCGGAGGCCGCGAGTTCGCGGCGGGTGACGTCATCACCATCGACGGCTCATCCGGAAACGTCTTCCCGGGCGAGGCGCCCCTGATCGACGCGGACCCGGATAACCCGTTCCTCGCACGCATCCTCGAGTGGGCCGATCGGGTGCGCGACCTCACCGTGCGCACCAACGCGGACACGCCCCTCGATGCGCGCCGCGCACGGGAGTTCGGGGCGGAGGGCATCGGCCTGTGCCGCACCGAGCACATGTTCTTCAGCGACGAGCGCGTGCCGATCGTGCAGTCGATGATCATGAGCGACGACGACGAGCAGCGCCGTCGCCTGCTCGCGCTGCTGCGGCCCTTCCAGGTGGATGACTTCACGGCGATCTTCCGCGAGATGCGCGGGCTGCCCGTGACCATCCGCCTGCTCGACCCGCCGCTGCATGAATTCCTTCCGAACCTGGTGGAGCTCAACCTCGAGGTCGAGCGCATGCACCAGGGCGGTCACAAGAATCCCGAGCTCGAGCGCCAGCTGGCACGCGTGATGCAACTGCATGAGCTCAACCCGATGC
>CAIYRJ010000335.1 GCA_903928615.1 uncultured Actinomycetes bacterium
ATCTCGGCGTGCTCGTGGTTGACGTGCGCGACCACTCCGAGTTCGAGGAGTTCCGCATCCCCGGCTCTGTGAACCGCCCCTACTGGGCGTTCCGCGATGGCCCGGGCGACATCCCCACGGGGCGCACGCTGGCCGTCATCTGCGCGGCGGGCAAGCGCGCGGGACTCGCGGCCAGTGCGCTCGCGCGCGAGGGGCGCGGACCGATCATCCACGTGGACAACGGCGGCGTGCAGACCCTCGAGGGCCTCGGCGTGGAGATGGAGCGGAGCTAGGCGCCGCGCGCGGCGTCCACGAGCGCCGCGATCACGGAGCTCGTGGGGTCGGCCTCCGGGTGCCACTGCACTCCGAGGGCGAAGCGGTGGCCCGGCAACTCGATGGCCTCGGCCACGCCGTCACCGCTCGAGACGCCCGTGAGGGCCAGGCCATCGCCCACGCGATCGACCGCCTGGTGGTGGTGGCTCGGCACCGAGTGCACCACTTCCCCGGCGGCGCGGGCGATGAGCGATCCCTCCTCGAGGTCGACGAGGTGGTCGTTGCCGTCGAAGCTGCCGGTGGTGCGCCGATGGTCGGTGGTGCCGAGCGACTCGGGGAGGTGCTGGGTGAGGCTGCCGCCGAATGCCACGTTCATCACCTGCATGCCCCGGCAGATGCCGAGGAAGGGCATGTCGCGCGCGATGGCCTCGCGCACGAGGGCGAACTCCCAGGCGTCGCGCTCGGGGTCGGGGGCCTCGGCCTCGGAATGCGCATCCTCGCCGTAGAGCGATGACTCCAGGTCGTTGCCGCCAGTGAGCATGAGGCCGTCGAGGCGGTCGAGCACCTCCCCCGGCGTGCATGACTGCGGCGGGACCACCACGGCGATGCCACCGGCGGCCTGCACCTGGCGCACGTAGTCGGCGGCCACCACGGCAGCGGGCTGGTCCCATGGACCCCACTGCGCGCGGAGCACGGCGCACGCGATGCCGATGACCGGCGGGGCCGTCACCTAGATGTGAAACATCGGCGCGTCGGCGCTGCGCGCCTCGCGCTCGGCGACGTCCTTCACCGTGACCTCGCGAAAGGCGTCCGAGAGCCGGCCGGCGCCCTGGGCCCAGATCATCGCCACGGGACACCCCTGCGGGTCGTCCGTGCCGCCGATGGGGCCGTCCACGGCCTCCACCACCTCGAGCACGGTCACCTCGCCCGGGTCACGCCTCAGGGTGTATCCGCCCTTCACACCGCGCTGGCTCTGCAGCAGGCCGGCGCGGCGCAGGGACGCGAATACCTGCTCCACCTGATGCGCGGGAATGCCGCGGCACTCCGCAACCTCGAGGATCGGCACGGGGCCACTGCCGCCGCGCGACGCGAGCTCGGCCAGGGCCAGCACGGCCACCCGGCTGCGGTCGCTCACGTTGATCACTGAAAACCCCCGAAAGTCAGACGACTTTTGGGAGTTTAGCGCGTCAGTCGGAGTCCAGCGACGCCACGGTGAGCAGCAGGCCGTTCTCCACGCCCGTCCGGCGGAACTCCGGGCGGCCCGAGCCGGGGTCCTCCTTGCTGCGCTTGTAGAAGACCAGCTGGATGAGGTCGAACCAGCCGTCGAGGTCGGACGGCAGGAAGATGTAGCGCGTGCTCGCAGTGTCGATGTACAGCCGCGGGCGCTTGGCCCCCCGTGGCACCTCGCCCGGGGACAGCGGCCAGCGCTCCACCGCGCGGATGTCGTCGAGCGGGATCTCGCGCCTCTTGGCGCCGAGCAGGTGGTCGAGCGGCGTGGGGACGAACAAGATGCGCTCATTCGTGAGGTGCAGCTGACCGTGGCGCCCGAGCCAACCGTTGTTCAGGTCGGTGCTCGTCTTCTTGAGGACCGGCTCGTCGGGACCGAGCTTGGGGGCGTGGCCGTTGCGGGGGAGCTTGGTGGAAGGAGCGTCGTTCGCCATGGGAGGACGGTAGCACCGCCCCCGGGCGCTACTCCGACGCGAAGAGCTCCATCAGCGCGGAATCCTGGCCGGGCTCCGCGATGGCCACCACCTGGTCGCCCGCGCCGAGCACGGTGTCGGGCGCCGCCACCCGCCCCACGCGGTTCCGGAGCACGCTGATCACCAGCGTGCCCGGGGGCATCGGCAGGTCGGCCACCGTGGCCCCCTCGGCCCGGCTGCCCTCCACCACCTGGATCTCGATGATCTCGAGGTTCTCGCGGCGCAGCGAGAACAGGTGCACGAGCGAGTGCTGCGGCACCTCGTGCTCGATCAGCGACAGGATCGACTCGGTGGCGCACACCGTGGGCGCCACGCCCAGCAGGTCGAAGTGCTCCTGGTTGCGCGGGTCGTTCACGCGCGCCACGACGTTCTCGACGCCGAAGTGGTCGCGCGCCACCTGGCCGATGATGATGTTGTCCTCGTCGTCGCCGGTGACCGCGATACAGACGTCCGCGCGGGCCATGCCCGCCGCCTCGAGCACGAAGATCTCCGTGCCGTCCCCGTAGCGCGCCATGTGCTCGAACTCCGACTCCAGCGTGGCGAAGCGCTGCGGCCGCGCCTCGACGATCGACACCTCATGGCCCATGCGCAGCAGCGCGCGACCCACGTTGGCCCCCACCTTTCCTCCGCCCACGATCACCGCGTACATCAGGCTTCCCCCCCGTCTCCCGCGAACGACCTGAGGGCCTGCGACATGCGGTCGATG
>CAIYRJ010000336.1 GCA_903928615.1 uncultured Actinomycetes bacterium
GTGGTGATGCCGCCCGCGGCCACCACCCCGATGTCCGCGGCGAGGCAGCTGCGCATCACCTCGACGTCCTGCGGGCTGGCCGGCCCCGAGAGCCCCGTGGCCGTGACGGCGAAGTCGGCTCCGGCGATGGCGGCCACCTGGCATGCCCTGCGAAGCAGGCGCTCGCCCAGGAGCGGGGCCTCCACCACGGCCCGCACCATCACGTGGGCGCTCGTGGAGTCGCGGGCGGCATCGACGACCGCGCCGAGATCGGCGCGCGCCACCCCCGGTCGCCCGGAGAGCAGCGCCGAGACGTTCATGACCACGTCGAGCTCGCGCGCGCCCGCCGCGATGGCGGCCCGGGTGACGGCCACCTTCGTCGCCGTCTCGTCGGTGCCGAACGGGTAGCTCACCACCGTGCCCACCTTGACGTCCCCGCCCTTCAGCGCCTCGGTGGCCGCGCGCACCATGGTGGGCGGCACGATGACCGACGCCATGTGCAGGCGCGCCGCGGCAGCGCAGTGCGCCGCCAGGTCATCCGGGGTGACGCCGGCGCGGAGCAGGGTGAAGTCGCAGCTCTTGGCGAGCTCGCGGGCCCTCACGAAGCACGTCCTGAAGGGGCGTTCGACATGGCGCGGAAGTATAGGCGGGGACGACCGCTCCCCCGGTGACATTCACCGCTAGAGGCCCAGGCGATCCAGCATGGCGTCGTCACGGCGCCATTTCGGCCTCACCTTCACCTGGAGGTCAAGGTGCACGGGCTCGCCCCAGGTGCGCGAGAGCACCTCGCGGGCCTGGATGCCGATGTCGCGGATCATCCCTCCCCCCTTCCCCACCACGATGCCCTTCTGGCTCTCGGTCTCGACGAAGATCCATGCCTCGATGCGCCGGCCGGTGCGCGCGGGCGTGATGTCCTCCACCTGCACCGCGAGTGCGTGCGGCACCTCGTCGCGCAGGCGCTGGATCGCCGCCTCGCGGATCATCTCGGCCGCCATCTCCTCGTCGGTCTGGTCGGTGCTCACGCCCTCGGGGAAGTACGGCGGACCCTCGGGCAGCAGCGCAGGGAACTCCTCGCGCAGCGCCGCGAGGCCCTCGCCGGTGAGCGCGCTCACCGGGTGGATGGCCCGGAACGACGGCACGAGCTCGGCGGCCTGCGCGATGACCTCGGCCACGCGGTCGCGTGCCACGCGGTCGACCTGATTCACCACCACGACCACCGGAATGCCCGTCGATGCCAGCCGCTCGGCGATGAAGCGGTCGCCGCGGCCGATCTCCTCGGCGGCGTTCAGCACGAACAGCGCCGCGTCGGTGTCGGCCACCGTGCGGTCGACGGTGTCCTGCATGCGCTCGGTCAGGCGGTCGGCGGGGCGCTGGAACCCGGGGAGGTCGAGCAGCACGGCCTGCCAGCCGTCCCCGCGCGCCACTGCCAGCACGCGCCTGCGAGTGGTCTGGGGCCGGGCGGACACCGCCGCCACGTGCTCCCCGGCGAGGGCGTTGGCGAGCGTCGACTTGCCCACATTCGGCCGGCCCGCCAGGGCCACGAGCCCCGACCGCAGCATCTCGGGAGGCACTCGATCAGCCCCAGATCTGGAAGAGCAGCAGCGTGACCCCCGCGCCGAGCAGCGCGCCGGCCACCACCTCGACCGCGGAATGGAACCCAGCCTCCACCCGCGACTGCGCCACGAGCAGGGCGATGAGGAACGCCAGGGTGGACACCAGCGCACCGTGCGTGAGCGGAAGCACGATGAGGGTGATGGCCATCCAGGCCGCGAAGGCCACGGCCGCGTGACCCGACGGAAATCCCCCGCGAAGCGCCGTGCCCGCGCCCGAGTAGGCCTTGAGCGCCACGACGGCGATGACGGCCACGACGATGACGATCACCGCCACGTGCGTGGGCGCCTGACGCACGCCCTGCAGCAGGTCGCGCCCGGGCTCCGACAGTCGCCCGTAGAGGATGAGGTACGCCACGGCGATCGCCGCGAGCGCCGCGATGAGCACCGCTCCGGCCGCGACGTCCTTCGCGATCTTCACGAGCGGGTGGTACGAGGTGACCACCGCGTCGATGGCCGCCTCGAGCGCCGTGTTGAACATCTCCGCCACGAGCACGAGCGCCACCACGATCACCAGGGCGAGCAACTCGAACCGGCTCACCCCGAGCACCAGCGCGAGGATGAGCACCAGCAGGCCGGCGGCCACGTGGATCTGCATGTTGCGCTGCGTGCGCAGCACGAACACGATGCCCTCGAATGCCCACGTGAACGACCAGCGCAGCGACCCCTGCCGGGGAAGCGCCCCGGGCCGCGGCTCGCGCAGCAGGCGCTGCGCCGGGCGGTCGTCGTCGGGCGTGCTCATCGCGCCTCCGCCGCGTGCACGATGTCGTCCTGCAGGGCCAGCATCTCGCCGTCGTCGACCTCGTGGTCGTAGCCCACGAGGTGCAGCAGCCCGTGCACGGCCAGGGTGGTGAGTGGCTCCTCGGCCGCCTCGGGGCAGATCAGGATGTCGCCGAGCTCGGGCGGGGGCCCATCCGGCGGCCACTCCCGCGCCTCCGGCCCATCGACCGGAAATGACAGCACGTCGGTGGGCTCCGGCTTTCCGCGGTGCTCGCCGTTGATCGCCGCCATCTCGGCGGGCGACACCACGATGAGCCCCACCGTCGCCCGCTCCACGCCCACCTGCGCGCAGGCGAAGTGCACGTGCTCCACGAGCGGTGCCAGGTCGGTCGCACGCGCCCCGTCACCCAGGCGTGCCTCGACCTCGATCAGGTCTCGTCGCCCCACGGGTTGTCGCCCTCCTCGTGCACGCGGTAGGCCTCGACGATGCGCTGCACGAGCTTGTGGCGCACCACGTCGTCCTTCGTGAACCGCACCACCCCGATGCCGGGGATCCCGCCGAGCACGCGCTCGATGTCGGCGAGGCCGGACCGGCGCTCGCGTGGCAGGTCGACCTGGGTGATGTCGCCGGTCACCACCA
>CAIYRJ010000337.1 GCA_903928615.1 uncultured Actinomycetes bacterium
AGCACGACGAAGGCGAGCGCACGAAGCACGAATGCAGAGAAAACACGGCCGCGGGGCGCGCCGGACTCCATCGTGATCCCACCTCCGGGGGGCCGAAACACGATCAATTCTGCGGCAGCATACCGCCCGGGTCCGGCCACGACGACTGGCAGGGTTCCCGCACGCGCAACGGTCTGCGGGGCTCACGGGGGCCCGGGGCCGCATCCAGCGCCGGGCCCGAGCGGCCTCAGCCCCCGTCGACGATCGTGAACTGCCCCGCGTCGTCCACCTGGAGGATCGTCACCGCCACCGGGCGGCGGTCACCCGTGCGCGGGTCGATGGTGATGGTGCCGGTGGCCCCGCGGAACCCGCGCGTGGCCTTGAGCTCGCGCATCACCGGACGGTAGGCCGTGGTGCCGGCGCGCCGCATGGCCGCGAACAGGATGCGCGCGGAGTCGTAGGTGAAGCTGCCCCACGTGGAGGGCTCGATGCCGAACGCGGCGCGGTACTCACGCACGTAGTCGCGTGCGGTTGGGAACGCCTGCGGCAGGGGCACCCCGGTGAACAGGCAGCGCTGGCTGAGGGCGACCCCGGCGCGCGCGATGAACGACGGGTCGGCGTTCGCGAACCCGAGGAGGCACTTCACCGGGCTGCCGCTGGCCACGAGGGCCCGCGTGATGCAGATGCCCTCGTTGATCTTCGTGCTGATGTAGATCGCATCGGGTGACGAGGCCAGCGCCTCGGCCACGATGGGCGCGCAGTCGGTGGCGCCGGCCTCCACCGGCAGGCGGGTGACCGTGGCGCCTGCGGCCTGCATGCCGGCCTGCATGCCGTCGGCCTCACCGGCCAGGAACGTGGATGCCCCCGCGAGGATCGCCACCCGTGCGGGCTTCCAGGCCTCGCGCACGTAGGCCACCTCCACCGGGGAGATCTGGCGGGTCTTGGGCTGCACGTTCACGCCCATGCCGCTGGTGGCGTCGGTGGACGTCATCTGCACGGGGGCGATGCGTGCCCGCATGTAGAAGGGCAGGTTGATGATGCCCACCGAGGAGTTGTAGGGGCCGATGATGGCGTCGGCGCGGGCGCGGGCCACGCGGCGGAAGGTGGGCAGCGCGAGGTCGGGCATGCCCTGGTCATCGGCGCGGATGACGAGGATCTTCCGCCCGAGGATCCCGCCTTCGGCGTTGGCCTGCCGTGCGGCGAGCTCCACGCCGCGCAGCTGGTCGAGCCCGTCCTGCTTGCCCTCGCCGCTCATGGGGGCCTCGACGGCCACCACCACCTTGCGGTCGGGGTCCCATGGCCGCGCGAGCGACATGGCCGGAACGGCGGCGATGCCTGCGGCCAGCAGGAGGAGGGGGGCGACCACCCGGGGGATCACGGTGCGCATGGATCGTCACGATAAGGCCTGCAGCGGGGGAGCGCCCGGCGCCCGGGTGCGCCACCGCCCCGCCCGGGGCGGCCCGTTCCCCCCGCATGGGGTGATACCGTCAGTCCTGACCGCACGGCACAGGGCCGTGCAGCGCGAGGAAGCACCCCGTCTGGACGTTGTTCCCGGTAGATGGTGGATGGTTCCTCACCATCGCGGCGCGTGCCGCAGGGAGAACAACCGAATGCCAGATGTGACCTTCGCCGACCTCGGCGTGAGCGAGGCCGTATGCGACGTGCTCGACGAGAAGGGCTTCGTCGCGCCATTCCCCGTGCAGGAGAGCGTGATCCCCGAGGCCCTCGAGGGGCGCGACCTCACCGTGCGCGCCCCCACCGGCTCGGGCAAGACCCTCGCCTTCGCGCTGCCCACCGTGGAGTTCCTGCACGAGCCCCACGGCTACCCCGGCGCGCTGGTGCTGGCGCCCACCCGTGAGCTCGCGGTGCAGATCACCGAGGAGATCACGCCACTGGCCGATGCCCTGGGGCTGAAGACCGCGGTGGCGTACGGCGGCGTGCCGCTGGACCGCCAGGCCAAGAAGGCGGCCGTGGCCGACTTCGTGGTGGCCACCCCGGGTCGGCTGCTCGACCTCATGCGCCAGAAGCTCGTTGACATGTCGAAGATCGAGGTGCTGATCCT
>CAIYRJ010000338.1 GCA_903928615.1 uncultured Actinomycetes bacterium
CACCTCGGCCATGCGCTCGTGCACCGGCAGGTATGACGCCCCGGTGGCGTCGGTGACCTCGCGGATCACCTCGTTGAACCGGCGCACGGCGTCGTTGGGCGGGGCGTCGAGGTCCTGCCCGAGCGGGGGCAGCGAGCACACACCCACGATGGTGCCGGCCGACTGCAGCCGGTTGACGACATCCTGCAGGCAGTCGCCGAACCACTCGGGCGACGGGTTCTGCGGCAGCCCCTTCGACCGGCGGGTCATCTCGCGGTTCTCATCCGACAGGGTGGCCTGCACGTCGTTGGTGCCCACGAGGATCACCGCCCATGCGGGGTCGCAGGCCATCACGCGATCCATGTCCTGCAGCATCTCCCAGCACACCCGGCCGTTCACGCCGCCGTTCACGAACGCCAGCTCGAGGTGCTGCTCGCGCAGCATGCGCACGAAGTCCACGCTGGCGCGCCCGCGCACGATGCTCGCGCCGATCACCGCGACCACGGGCCGGCGGGTGCGTTCGTCGAGCGGGAGCTCGAGGAACGAGTCGATGTCCCCGGCGGCCTGCCCCTGAACGTCGCGCACGGTCTTGGCGAGCACCGCCGCCCCCACCACTCCCGCGGCCACGATGCCGACTCCGATCGCCCTGCCAATGCGCATGCCTTGCACGCTAGCCCGTGGGCAGGTCGCGCATGCCCCGGCGGGCCTCGTGCGCCATCGCCGCCATCGACGAGGCCTCTTCCCCGCTCCCCGCGATCTCGGCCGGCGCAATCCCGCGGGCCATCAGCGCCTCGATGGCGAGAACCATCGGCAGCACGAGGTCGCGGTACGCGGTGATGCCGTCCTCCGGGCGGCCGCCCGGAGGAGGCTGCGCAACGCGCGTGCGAAGCCCCCACGGCAGGGGATTGTCCTCGCCGCGGATGATCGGCTGCACCAGCGCGGCGCCGGCATCGTCGAGCACCCAGGCCAGCAGCATCACGTGCCGCAGTGCGCCGTCGTCGGCCTCCAGCGGCACCAGCCCCCAGGTGACGGCCTCGGGCGGCTCGTGCACGACCTCCCACGGCGGTGCGACTCCCATGCCCGGGACGCTAGGGCACCGCAGGTACAGTGCGCAGGACCGCGCGCCCGAGACCGGGCGCCAGGACCCCGGAGGATGTCCCCGTGAAGACCACCATCGCCATTGCCACCGCTGCCGCGGTCGCCCTCACGGCGCTCCCCGCGGCCGCCCTCGCCGGCGGGAGCGAGCAGGGCAAGACCCGCGACTGCGGCACGATCGCCGTGAATCCGGCCAAGCCCGCGCTCGGGCTGCCGAAGAAGGGCGCGTACGACCTCAGCGCGTTCAACAAGCTCGGCAAGGCCCCGCTGGCCTGCGCGACGGTGCGGTCCTACGCGAGGGCCTACGTGGCCAACGGCACCGTCCCCGCCGGCTACCGCGTGAAGGGCTACCCCAACATGATCGGCCGCGACTTCTACAAGAAGGGGTCGGGCACCAGCGCTGGGTTCCAGATCATCTGGACCAGATAGGGCATGGCCGACGGCGATGACGACCGCGGGGATGGCCCCGGCCGGCCCGGGCTCATCTTCTGGGTGTGGGCGGTGGTGTTCATCGTGTTCATCGCGATGACCGTCTACATCACCATCGCCCCCTGACGGGCGTCAGTCGCAGCCGCGTGCTCCGGGGATGAGGTCGTCGCAGAACTCGTAGACGGTAAGGCCTCCCCCGCCGTCGGACGACACCGTCACGGGCGCGCCGCCGGATGCCGCGCTGCCGGGCATGACGGCCGTCGTGCCGAGCGGGCTTCCCCCGACGCTCACGAGCCCCTCGCGATAGCCCTTGACGTCGGTCTGGTTGATCGCGAACCGACCGATCTCGGCGCCGGCCTCGTTGCTCACGACCAGGGTGAAGCCCGGCGTGACGGCGGCCTTCATCAGGACCCTCTCCACGCTCCCGCCCGATCCGGGCACGAAGACGCCATCGAACTGGCTCGGCACCAGGTGGTGAAACCACCAGTAACCGCACTCCCAGTTGGTGGCCCGGAGCACCACAGGCATCGGCAGCGCATTGGCGATGCGCACCGTCCACGTGCGCACCTTGGTGCCATTGCGATGCGTCTCTGCGGAGCACACGGGGTCGGGGGCTGCGGCCTGGCGCGCGGCCGCGGTGGTGGCGGCAGGGGCGCTCGCAGTGCCGGCTCCGCCCGAGCCCCCGCAGCCCGCGACCACCGCGGGAACGAGGGCAAGCAAGGCGAGGAGGATGGCGGGCGTGCGCAGGGTCGGGTTCTCCCGGTGCATGGGCGTGGGCGGCAGCCTACTGCGGGCCGGCACCGGCGTGGGCTACGGTGAGCCGAGCACCCCGCCCCGCCACGCCATGACCACCGACCCTCTCGACGACGCCGTATCCCGCCAGTACGAGCGCTGGGTATATCCCGAACCCATCGCCGATCTTCCGGCGTGGCTCGCGGACAACTGGCAGTGGTTCGACCCCAGCCATGCGCAGCCGGTGCTGTGGCCGGATCGCCCGCCGCGACCCGACCTGGACATCCTCGTGGCCGGGTGCGGGGCGAACCAGGCCGCCACCCTGGCGCTCACGAACCCGGGCGCGACGGTGGTGGGCATCGACGTCAGCCGATCATCGCTCGACCATCAGCAGCGCCTTGCCGACGCCAACGGGCTGGGCAACCTCGAGCTGCACCTGCTGCCCATCGAGCGGGCGGGTGAGCTCGACCGCGACTTCGACCTCATCATCTCCACCGGCGTGCTGCACCACATGGCCGACCCGGCGGAGGGCATGCGGGCTCTTGCGGGGTGCCTGCGCCAGGACGGCGTGCTGGCGGTGATGCTCTACGCGAAATACGGACGCACCGGCGTGGAGATGATGCAGGGAGCCTTCCGCGACATGGGCCTGGGGCAGGACGAGGCGTCGCTCGAGGTGGTCAAGGCCACGGTGGGCGAGCTGCCCCCCGACCACCCCCTGCAGGGCTACCTGTCCATCGCCCCCGACCTGCAGTACGACGCCGGCGTGGTGGACACGTTCCTGCACCAGCGCGATCGCAACTACACGGTGGACGACTGCCTGGCGCTGGTGGAATCGGCCGGCTTGGTATTCGACGACTGGTTCCTGAAGTCGAGCTACTACCCGCATGCGGGCATGGCGCCGGCCCTGCTGGACGCCGTGGCCCGCCTGCCGGTGCAGCGCCAGTGGGCGGTGATGGAGCGCATCAACTGGAGGAACGGCTGCCACTTCTTCACCGCATGCCGCCCCGACCGCCCGGAGGAGTCATACGTGGTGGACTTCTCGTCCCCGGGGGCGAGCGCGTACGTGCCCGCCCCCCGCCACCTGTGCGCGGTAACCGATGACGGCGTGGCGCGAAGTGACTGGGCCGTGACCCTCGACGACCAGCAGATGGCGCTCGCGCGGCGCATGGACGGCCAGCGCACCATCGGCGAGATCGCCGACGGGATCGCCGACCCCGCCTACGCCCTGGCGCTGTTCCAGTCGCTCTGGCTGCTCGACTTCATCGCCGTGAGGCTGCCCGCAGCGGACGGCGGCTAGGCTCGCCCCATGAGGCCGGGACCGGGATGGACGTTCACGGGGATCATCGCCGCGGTGCTGATCCCCGTCATCAGCGCAGCGGGGGCGATCATCGCCGCCGTCGTGCTGGCCATCCCCTGACTCAGTGGCCGTGCAGCCAGTGAAGGCGGCCGATGCGGTCCTGGAACTGCAGCCCGGAACGGCCGCAGTAGTTGTTGCTGCCGCTGCCGCTGCCGCACGCAGCCGCACGTCGCTCGACGAGGCTCGCCCGGTTCGCCCCGCACTCGGTCAGCCCGAGCTCCTTCGCGACGAGGACCTGCTTGTAATACAGCGCCTCCGCCATCTTGAGATCGGCTTCGAGAGCGGCGGAATCGGCCGCGCCGCCCGTGTCGGCCTCGGCGCGCTCGAGGAACGTGCGCATCACCGAGGCCGAATCGGCGCTCACCGATACGAACTCCTCGTGCTTGGCCTTCATGCCTGAGGGCGGCACCAGGGCCTTGAGGTCGGTCGCCAGCTTCTCCCCCGCCGTGATGCCGGCCGTGAGGTCAGCCCGCCCCTCGGGCGAGTCGAGGCCCGGATCGAGCCCGGTGCGTGCGAGCTTGGCCTCCTTGCAGATGGCCTCCGCCGTCTGGACGTACTCGGCCTGGGTGAGGGGTGCGGTGCTCGCGGCGCTGTCGGAGCTGCTGCCGCAGCCGATGAGGATGCCCGCGGAGAGCACCAGGGCGAGGGCCGGTGCGGCGGCAGACGTGAGGGTGAGGGACCTCAGGCGCATGGGAGAGCCTCCAGGGCGGTTGGGTGCGCGGGGCGGGGAAACGACCTGCCGGGGATCGTAGCGGGCAGCCGCTACTGGGCCACGGCCTCCACGAACAGCTCCCACGCCATCACGTCGGGGTCGTCCCCCAGCCGGTAGTAGGTGCGCGCGTGGTCGGCCAACTCGGGCGAGTCGAAGAACACCACCTCCATGCGCGTGAGCCCGAAGCCCGCCTCGCGCAGCACCGCCCGCAGGCGGAGGGGGCTGTAGAAGATCTGCGTGATGCCCTGCTGCTCCTCGGTGAACCGGCACTCCTCCAGGTTCACCTGGTCGAGCATGCGCCGGTCGGGCTGCAGGTAGCCGAGCTCGAGGGGGGTGAAGATGGTCGCGAAGAACCCGGCAAGCAGGCCCCCCTCAGGCAACGCCTCGCGAAAGCGCCGCAGCAGCGCGCGATTCTCCTCATCGAGGTCCGAGAGCACCGAGTTGATGGTGATCACGCAATCGCCCGACACACCGCATCCGTCCACGGCGATGTCCGCGCCCACGTAGGCGATGCGCGGATCATCGGTGCGGCGTGCCGCCACCTCCACCACCCGCGGGAAGTCCACGCCC
>CAIYRJ010000339.1 GCA_903928615.1 uncultured Actinomycetes bacterium
CAGAAGGGCCACGCCTACCCGCCGGATGGGCCGGATATGGCGGCCTTCGAGGCCAACTTCCCCTTCACACCCACCCCGGACCAGATTGAGGCCAGCGAGGCCGTGAAGGCCGACCTGGAGTCGCCCCGGCCCATGGACCGCCTGCTGGTGGGCGATGTGGGCTTCGGCAAGACCGAGGTGGCCATGCGTGCGGCGTTCAAGGCCGCCGCGGGGGGCAAGCAGGTGCTCGTGCTCGTGCCCACCACGCTGCTCGCGCAGCAGCACCTGGCGACGTTCCGGGAGCGGTTCGGCGACCTCCCGGTGAGCGTGGACATGGTGAACCGCTTCCGCAGCGGCGCGGAGGTGAAGGAGGTGCTCGGCCGCTATCGCGACGGCGACATCGACGTGCTCATCGGCACGCATCGCCTGCTCTCGATGGACGTGCAGCCCAAGGACCTGGGCCTTGTCATCGTGGACGAGGAGCAGCGCTTCGGCGTGTCGCAGAAGGAGGCCCTGCGGCAGCTGCGCCTCAAGGTGGACGTCCTCGCCATGAGCGCCACGCCGATCCCCCGCACGCTGCAGATGTCGATGTCCGGGCTGCGCGACATCTCCGTGATCGAGACCCCTCCCGCGGGTCGTCGCCCGATCGCCACCCACGTGGGCGAGTTCGACGAGCAGGTGATCATCCAGGCGCTCACCCGCGAGAAGGAACGCGGCGGGCAGTCGTTCTACCTCCACAACCGCGTGGAGACCATCGAGGAGGCCGCCGACCGCGTGCGCCAGATGGTCCCGGGGCTCGAGGTGGTGGTGGCCCACGGCCAGATGAACGAGTCGGCGCTCGAGGACGTCATGCTGGCGTTCGTGCGCGGCGAGGGCGACGTGCTGGTGGCCACCAGCATCATCGAGTCGGGGATCGACATCCCGCGCGCCAACACCCTCGTGGTGGAGAGGGCGGACGCCCTGGGCCTGAGCCAGCTTCACCAGATCCGCGGCCGGGTGGGCCGCTCCGACGTGACGGCCCACGCCTATCTCTTCTACCCCGACCCGCGCAGCATCACCCGCGACGCCGCCGCGCGCCTGCGCGCCGTTGCCGACTACACCGACCTCGGCAGCGGCCTGCGCATCGCAATGCGCGACCTGGAGATCCGCGGTGCCGGCAACCTGCTGGGCGACGAGCAGAGCGGTCACGTGGCCGCCGTGGGCTTCGAGATGTACGTGGAGATGCTGCAGGAGGCCATCGCCGAGGGCAGGGGGGAGGCGCCCGAGGAGGAGGTGCGCGTGGAGATCCCGGTGTCCGCGTACATCCCGGCCGACTACGTGCCGTTCGAGGCCGCGAAGATCGACCTGCACCGCCGCATCGCCCTGGCGCCCGACGGCGAGGCGCTCGCGCGCGTGGCATCCGAGGTGGCGGACCGCTTCGGCGAGCCGCCGCCGCCGGTCGAGGCCCTGTTCGAGGTGCAGCGGCTGCGCATCCTGCTTCGGCAGGCCGGGGCCCGGCAGGCCTCCGCACGCTCCGGGCGCATCGTCATCGGCCCTGTGCCGCTCGACTCGGCGGCCATGCGCGCGCTGCGCGACGGCGTGGACGGAGCGCTGTACTCCACCGCCGACAGCCTCATCAGCGTTCCCGCGCCCGCCGCGCCGGCCGAGCGCATCGCGGCCGCCATCGCCGCCCTCGAGGCCGTGGCGCAGCCCGCCGTGCAGGCCGCATGAGCTACCTGATCCTGTTCGCCATCGCGGCGGGCTTCGCGATGATCCCGCTGCCGATCTTCCCGTCGTGGGTGGTCGTGGCCTACATGGTCGTGGAGTTCGACCTGCGCCTGTGGCTGGCGATCCTCATCGGCGCGCTCGGCACCATGGTGGGGCGGGTCATCCTCGTGGCGGTCTCGCGCGTTGCCGGCCATCGCATGCTGGGCCGCTGGTCGCAGGCCAACCTGGAGTACCTGCACGGCAAGCTCGAGAACGCCGCCGGAGACGTCGGCATCGCGGTGCTGCTCGGGGCCTCGCCACCACCGGCAGGCGTGCTGTTCGTACTCGCGGGCCTCATGCGGGTGCAGCTCTGGCTCGTGGCCGTCTCGGTGTTCATCGGGCGCACCATCGGCTACTGGATCAGCGTGGGTGGCACGAGCCTGGCGGCCGAGGCCCTGGCGTCGCAGCTGCGCGATGTGGTGGGCCCGTGGTCGGTCATCCTCGCCGTCGTGATCGTGGTGGGCGTGCTCGCCCTGGCGATCCACATCGACTACCGCGCGTTGATCGAGGACCGGAAGTTCCGGCTTCATCGCGGACGCCGCTAGAGTCCCCCGCCGTGTCCCGACCCATGCGCATCGCCATCGCCGCCCTCGCGGCCGCGTCCCTCTCCATCGTCGCCCTCGCCGGGTGCGGCGGCGCGTCGCTCCCCGACGGCATCGTGGCCCAGGTCGACGGCCAGGACATCACGCAGGCCGAGCTCGACCAGGCGATCAACCAGCAGAAGCAGGCCACCGAGCAGCAGGGGCAGACCTTCCCCGAGGCCGGCAGCGAGGAGTACACGGCGCTGCAGCGCCAGGCGCTCGACGGCATGGTGTTCCAGCGCATCGTGCTGCTCGAGGCCAAGGAGTGCGGCAAGCCCTGCCTGGCCACGCCCGCGCAGCTCTCGCGCGAGCGCCAGAAGATCATCAAGCAGAACTTCAGCGGCGACCCGGCCAAGTTCACGGAGTTCCTCAAGGAGCAGAAGCTCACCGACGCCGACGTGAACCGCATCCTGCGCGTCAGCATCGAGGAGCCCCGGGTGACGGCCCGCGTGACCAAGGGGATCGCGGTCACCCCGGCCGAGGCCCTCAAGTACTGCAAGGCCAACCCGCAGGAGTTCAAGCAGCAGGCCACGCGCGAGGCGTCGCACATCCTGGTGAAGACCAAGGAGGAGGCCGATCGCATCCGCGCCATGGCCAGCACCTCGAACTTCGCCGACCTCGCCGGCCAGTACTCCACCGATCCGGGCTCGAAGGGCCAGGGCGGGAGCCTCGGCGCCATCCAGAAGGGCGCGCTCGTGCCCGAGTTCGAGAAGGCGGCCTTCGCCCTCGGCGACGGCGAGATCTCCGAGCCCGTGAAGACGCAGTTCGGCTGGCACATCATCACGGTGAAGGTGAGCCCCGCGCGGGACATCCCCTGCGACGAGGCCCAGGCGGGCATCATCCGCGACCAGACGGCCATCAAGAAGAACGAGGCCATCCAGAAGTGGCGCGAGAAGGTCACGAAGAAGTGGGAGTCCAAGACCCTCTACGCCGACTCGTCGCTGGAGCCCAGCACCGACACCACCGCCGGGTAGCGATCCGGTGATCAGGATCATCGCCCTCGGGCCGGGTGATCCCGATGCCGTGCCGGCCGCGGCCCTGGCCGCCATCGACATGGCCGACCCCGCGGTGATCGTGGGTCCTCCGCTCGACGACGCCCTGCGCGAGGCGACGGGCGTCGAGCCCGCTCCCATGCCCGACCCGCTGCCCGACGGGGCGGTGGTGGTGGCCACCGACGCCGATGCCCACGCCCTCGCCGTCGCCCTGCCGGGCGCGGAGACCCTTCCGGCCCGCGACGCCCTTCGCGCCCGGGCCATCGGCCAGCGCGTGGCCGAGTTGGCGGTGGTGGCCTCGCGCCTGCGCGCCGACTGCCCGTGGGACCGCGTGCAGACCGCCGAGACCATCGTGCCGCACACGGTGGAGGAGGCATTCGAGGTGGCCGAGGCCGTGGCCGAGGGCGACCCGGACCACCAGGCCGATGAGCTCGGCGACCTGCTGTTCCAGTCGGTGTTCCTCTCAGCCCTGCTCGAGGAGGACGGCCACGCCGACCTCGCTACCGTCGCCCGCGGCCAGGCCGACAAGCTCATCAGCCGCCACCCCCATGTGTACGGCGATCAGGCTGCCGCGGATGCCGGCGCAGTGGTGGACATCTGGGAGCAGCGCAAGCGCGCCGAGCGCCCCGACGAGGGAATCTTCCACGAGCTGCCCCCCGGCCTCCCCGCGCTCGCCTATGCGGCCAAGGCGCAGAAGCGCGCCGCGAGCGCGGGCTTCGCCTTCCCCGACGTGCAGGCGGCGCTCGCCAAGCTCGACGAGGAGGTGGGGGAGGTGCACGCGGACCCCGGCCAGCACGAGGTGGGGGACGTCATCTTCGCCGCGGTGGCGGTGGCGCGCGCCGCGGGGGTGGACCCCGAGATCGCCGTGCGGGCGGCGGCGGCGCGCTTTCGCGAGCGCGTGGAGGGCGCCGCGGCGATGGCGGCCGAGGCGGGCGAGGACTTCGAGTCGCTCCCGCCCGACGCGCAGCTCGCGTGGTACGAAAGGTTCCGCGCGCGCCCGTAGTATCGGGGGGTATCCCAACCCGACCCGAAAGGTCCCATGGCCGAGATAACGCGCGTCCACGCCCGGCAGATCCTCGATTCGCGCGGGCAGCCCACCGTCGAGGTGGAGGTGGAGCTCACGAGCGGCGCGTGGGGACGCGCGGCGGTGCCATCGGGCGCCAGCACCGGCATGCACGAGGCCGTGGAGCTCCGTGACGGCGAGCCCTCGGCATATGCGGGCAAGGGCGTGCTGAAGGCCGTGGCCAACGTGGAGGATGAGCTCTTCGGGGCGCTCGTGGGCCTCGACGCCGCCGACCAGAGCACGATCGACCGCACCATGACGTCCCTCGACGGCACGCCCAACAAGGGGCGCCTCGGGGCCAACGCGATCCTCGGCTGCTCGCTGGCCGTGGCGCAGGCCGCCGCCAATGATGCGGGGCTGCCGCTGTACCGCTACATCGGCGGAGCGCAGGCGCACCGCATGCCCGTGCCGCTGATGAACATCCTCAACGGGGGCGCGCACGCCGACAACTCCGTCGACTTCCAGGAGTTCATGATCGCCCCCGTGGGCGCGCGCACCTTCGCCGAGGGCCTGCGGATGGGGTCCGAGGTGTACGCGGCGCTCAAGGGCGTGCTGCGCGACCGCGGGCTCACCACCGGCGTCGGCGACGAGGGCGGGTTCGCCCCCGACCTCCCGAGCAACCGCGCCGCGCTCGACGTGGTGATGGAGGCAATCGCGGCCGCCGGCTACCGCCCGGGCGATGACGTGGCCATCGCGCTCGACCCCGCCACCACCGAGCTCTACCGCGACGGCGCATACCACCTCGAGGGAGAGGGCCGCGTGCTGTCGTCGGACGAGATGGCCGCGCACTGGGCCGAGCTCTGCGACGCCTTCCCGATCGTGTCGATCGAGGACGGCATGGCGGAGGACGACTGGGAGGGCTGGAAGCTGCTCACCGAGGCCGTGGGCCAGGATGTCCAGCTGGTGGGCGACGACCTCTTCGTCACCAACACCGCGCGCCTCCAGATGGGCATCGACCAGGGCGTGGCGAACGCCATCCTCATCAAGGTGAACCAGATCGGCACGCTGTCGGAGACCCTCGCGGCGATCGAGCTGGCATCGCGCCACGGCTACCGGTCGATCATCTCCCACCGATCCGGCGAGACCGAGGACACCTTCATCTCCGACCTCGCCGTGGCCACCGGGGCGGGGCAGATCAAGACCGGCGCGCCGTCGCGCGGCGAGCGCACGGCCAAGTACAACCAGCTGCTGCGCATCGAGGAGCAGCTCGGCCCGGCGGCGTCGTATCCCGGCCCCTCGGCGTTCTCGCACCACTGACATGAGAGGAAGTCGCCTCCTGAGCGCGTATCCCGTTACCGGAGGGGTCCACCGGGGACCCCGCGACGCGCGGGAACGGGGCGCTGCTCAAGCGACTTCTCATCATCGGGCTCATCGGCGGACTGGTCTTCGCCTATGTCGGACCCGTGCGCGACTACATGCAGCAGAAGTCGCAGCTGCGCGAGCAGCAGATCGAGCTCATCGAGGCCCGCAAGGTGCGCGACGGCCTGGCCCGGCAGATCAAGGCGCTGGGACGCGAGGACGTGCTGGAGGATCGCGCGCGCGAGCTCGGCATGGTGCGCCCGGGCGAGACCCCCTACGCCGTGCGCGGCATCACAAAGTCCGCGCCGCCGCCGAAGGCGAACGCCGATGACGGCGACACCGGGGTCTGGGGCTTCGTCACCGGCCTCATCGACTGACGCCGACGCCGTGCGCCGGCTCATCGGGCGCGACCCGCACGCGGGGTTCCGCGTGGCCGTGCGCTGCCCGTTCGGCAACCCGGCGGTGATCGAGAACGCCCCGCGCGATGAGCGTGGCTATCCGTTCCCCACGCGTGAGTGGCTCACGTGCCGGGCGCTGGCCACCGCGGTGAGCAGGCTCGAGGCCGACGGCGGCGTGCGCATGCTCGAGCAGGATGAGGCCATGGCCGGGGCGCTGGCGGGAGCGCACGCCCGCCACCAGGCCGTGCACGAGGGCCACCGGGTGGCTGGCGCGGGGGACCCCGACCACGTCAAGTGCCTCCATGCCCAGCTGGCCTTCGCGCTCGCCGAGGGCGGCAACCCGGTGGGCGACTGGATCATGGATCGCAGCGGGGCCGCATGGCCGGCGCAGTGCTGCATCGGGGACCCCTTATGAGGGGCGCCACGCCCGCCGAGGCCACGGCGCTCATGGAGTGGGACGCCGGCGAGAAGCGGCTCGGCGAGCCGGGCCCCGCCCGCGACGCGCGCCTCAAGGTGGTGGCCGCGGTGGACGACGAGCTGCGACGGCGCATCGGCGCCTCGTACCGCCTGGCCGACCTGGTGCGCGTCTACGGCGATTCGTCGCGGTGGTTCCTCGAGCTCGCGCAGCGCGTGGCGCCCGGCACGCCGGCGGCGTGGGATTCATCCGCCACGCTCGACGCCGCTTTCGCGCGGTGGGCCCGCAACGCGTCGGACGCGGTGGCCCGATGAGCACCGCGCGCCAGAGGGGCGAGAAGCCCGGCGGCCGCTCGCCCGGAACCATGTCGCGGGCCCTGGCCATCGGGCTGATCGTGGCCGCCCTCATCGTCGGCGGCCTCATCGGCTACGTGGCCCGCGGCGGCCCCGACCAGCCGGACGAGCTGAAGGTCACCACCCCGCTGCCGGTGGTGACGGTGACCGTCACGAAGTGACCGCCCCCGGGG
>CAIYRJ010000340.1 GCA_903928615.1 uncultured Actinomycetes bacterium
ACGCCCAGCGCCTGCAGCGCGATGACCAGCGCGTCGGTGCCATTGGCCACGCCCACGCACGGTCGGTTGTCGAGGCGCTGGGAGACGGCCTCCTCAATGGCACGCACCCGGGGGCCCAGGATGAAGGCGCCGGTGTCAAGGATCTCGGCGAGAGCTGCATCGAGCTCGCCGCGCAGGGGCGCGTACTGCGCCCGGATGTCCATCAGCGGAATGGCCACGGCGCGCGACGTTACCAACGCAGGCGGGCGCCGGAGCCCCGCCCGGGATCACCGGGGACGTCGGTCACTGGCGCGCCGGCCACCGGAATACGCGCCGTGACGATCGTGCCGAAGCCCTCGCGGGACGTGATCGAGGCCGATCCGCCCAGCCGCTCGGTGATGTGCTTGACGATCGAGAGGCCCAGCCCGGTGCCGCCGAGGCGGCGCGAGCGCGATGGATCTGCGCGGTAGAAGCGCTCGAACACGTGCGGGACGTCCTTCTCGGGAATCCCCAGCCCATCGTCCTGCACCTCCACCACCACCATGTCGGCGTCGCGCCCCACGCGGACCGTGGCGGTGGACCCCGTGCCCGCGTAGCGCACGGCGTTCTCGGCCAGGTTGCGCACGACGGTGTGCGCCATGCGCTCGGTGAGCGGGGTGATGGCCCCGTCCCCGGCCTCCACCACGATGGTCACGCCCTGCTCGCCCGCCTCGCCCTCGAGCTCGGCCGCCACCTCGCGCGCCACCATGGCCATGTCGGTGCGCTCACCCGAGGGGTCGCCCTGAGCTGCCTCGAGCTCCGAGAGGAAGAGGATGTCGTCCACCAGTGCCTCGAGGCGCTCCGTCTCGAAGCGCGAGCGGCGCACGAAGTCGGCGCGCATGTCAGCCGGCATCTCCGGGTCCTCCAGCGCCTCGAGCATTCCGCGCAGGCCGGTGAGTGGCGTGCGGAGCTCGTGCGAGACGTTGGCGACGAACTGCGAGCGCAGGTCCTGGTACGCCACCGCCTGGGTGGCGTCGATGAGCGTGAGCACTGCACCCGGCTCGCCGTCGGCCGAGAACGGCACCACCTGCGCGCGGAAGGTGCGCCGGCCCTCCACGAACAGGCGCAGCTCGAACTCGTCGTCACGGCCGGTGTCGAGGGCCTCGCGCACCCGCGACGCCAGCAGGTGATCGCCGAACGCCTCGAGCACGCTCACGCCGGTGCGCAGGAAGGGGAAGGCCCTGAGCGCGGCAGGGTTGACGCGCTCCACCTCGGACCCCGGGCCCACGAGCACCGCGGTGGTGGGGAGCGCCTCGAATGCTGCGTCGAGACGGCCGGCGTCCGCCTGCGTCGGGGGCTCCACGGCCTGGGCCGGAACCGGCTCGCCGGCCCCGCGGCGGCGAAGCGCCACCATCGCCCCGATGGCCACGGCGACCGCGATCGCGGCGATCACCCACGCGAGCGCGGTCACGCGGCCACCCTCTTGCGCCGGTACCGCACCACGAGCCACACGAGCGCCACGATGATCGCCGCGGCCACCGCGTAGTCGAACCAGTGAAGCTGCTTCTGCAGCGCCCCCCAGTTGTCACCCACCGCGAGGCCCGCGTAGGCCAGCAGCAGGCACCAGGGGATGCATCCGATGAGGGTGAGCACCGAGAATCGCCAGAAGGGCATGCGGGCCACGCCGGCCGGCAGCGAGATGAAGGTGCGGATGATCGGCAGGCAGCGCGATATGAGCACCGCCCAGTCGCCGTACTTCTGGAACCAGCGGTCTGCGGCGTCGAGTCGCGCCGGCGTGATGTGCAGCCAGCGCCACCTGAGCGCCCACTCCCGGCCCTTCGTGGCGCCCACCCAGTAGGCGATCCACGAGCCCACCAGGTTTCCCGCCACGCCGGCGATGACAACCGGCCAGAACCCCACCTTGCCCTGCCCTGCGAGGAACCCACCAAAGACCATGATGGCCTCGCTCGGCACCGGGATGCAGGCGCTCTCGAGGATCATCAGGAGGAACACCGCCCACACGCCGTACGAGCCGACGACGTCGGTGGCGAAGTTCACGAGCGGGGCGGTGATGTCGGGCACGGCTCAGCGGCCCCCGCGCGCGGTCGGGGACGATGCGGGAATCGGCATCACCTAGACGGGGATGGCGTCGATCTCCGCCTGCAGGGCCTTCATCTCGGACACGAGGCGCTTCACCTCGTCGTCCAGCCCCGTCATGCCCTCGTGCTGGCGGTACACCACGTGCCCCAGCTCTTCGGCCGTGGCGTTGAGCTTGCGCTGCAACATGAGCTTCTCGCCCATGTCGCGCGCATCCTTCGCGCCCTTCTGCGCCGCGTCCGCGGTCTTGTTGGCGAGGTCCTTCGCCTTGTCGGTGAAGCCCATGATCCCTCCTGGCGGATCAGGCCCGGTCGGCCCTCCACGTGCCCCATGCGATGAACGTGGAGATGATCGAGACGATGAGAGAGACGATGATGCCCCACGACTGGTCCCGGATGTCCATGAGGGCGACCACCGTGTAGATCAGCGTGATGGACGTGAGGTATGCCGCCACACCCGCTCCGGGCAGCCGCGGCACCTCGTAGTCGAAGGCGTCGGCCAGCGAGATGAGGCCGGCGAACAGCGCGGCGAGGAACGCCAGCCACACCGAGTCGGCGTCCCACGCGCGGGCGCCGCCGGCGCCCCACTCGAAGAAGAGGCTGATGATGAAGACGCCATTCAGGATCGCCACGGCGATGAGCCGCTCCCGGCGATCAAGTGACTTGAGGTAATTCACTGGCGTCCTTTCTAGCCGCGCCGGTCTATGACCCAGGCCATGGCGGCGAGCACCGCCGCACCGGCCGAGAGGCCGAGGGCCACCCAGGCCCCGTACATGAAGTTGTCGCCCGCAAGGATGAACAGCGCCGTGTAGAACAACCCGATGGGCATGAGGAAGGTGCTGAAGGCCGGCACCGGCAGCGACCGCATGCCGCTCACGGTGACGGCATCGAGCAGCAGCAGCGCCGACGCCACGGCCACGATGACGAGCGGCAGCCACGACGAATCGATCATGTTGGCGCCGGTGAGGTCGCCCTCGGTGCCGCCCATTCCGAACCAGGGCAGGAAGAGCGCACCGCACCACAGGCCGCCGAGGATGGCGGCCAGGATCTCGACGCGCTCGAGGGCTCCGAAGCGAGGCACTCGGTGAGTCTACGCCCGCGCTCGGCGCGCGAGCGGCGGTGTTACCGGGTGTCCTGGCGGTACACCGAGTAGGTCAGGACGAGCCCGATGACCGAGAAGATGAGCGCGAGCCACACGCCGTACGACAGCCCGTCGATCGCGAAGATGAACACGATCACGTAGAAGACGAGCAGCGACATCAGGTAGGTGGCGAGCGACGTCGGGTTGATGCGGCGCAGCGGCATGTCCATGCGCAGGCCGTCCGCGGCCATGATGCCGCCGGCCACCAGCGCGATGATCAGCGCGAGGGGCCACGAGCCCAGGTCGGCGCCGGATCCGGAGATCGGCCCGAAGGTCTGCCACTTGAGGAACAGGGAGATGATGAACAGCAGCATGCAAACGGCTGCGCCCATCTCCTTCTGCTCTCGCGAGATCCCCTGCAGGTCCACCGGTGCTCCTTGAACGGGTTCTGACGGGACGCCTTTCGACGCCGCCTGCCGCCGTCCCTTCCCGCGGAGCGCCTAGGGAATCGCGAACGGCGCGTAGTGCCCGGGCACCACGAGCGCCGGCGCGCGCTCGCGGATCATCCGCCAGGCGTCCAGGTGCTGGTCGCGGTTCTCCAGCCCGTCGGGCGCCGACATCTCGCGGAACCACGCGGGGTCGGGTCCGAGGGTGTCGCCCGCGGCGATGACCCGGGCGTCGTCGCACTCGGCCACCACGGCCACGTGCCCCGGCGCGTGCCCGGGCGTGTGGAACCACGTGAGGCCATCGCGTATCGCGCCCTCCGCGCCGTCCATCACCACGATCGGGGCGTCATCGACGATGCCCCGCTGGCGTCGCGCCCACGGCGTGCCGAGCTCGTCGCGGTGCACCCATACCTCTGTGACCCCCGGGAGCTGCGGCAGCGCGCTGAGGTGATCGGAGTGCAGGTGGGTCATCACCACGGTGCGAACGTCAGCCGGAGCGATGCCGCGCGCGCGCAGCGCGCCACCCAGCATGTCCCCCTGGGTCTGGTACCCGGGGTCGATCACCACGGGCTCGGGCCCCGTGAGCAGCAGGGTGTTGGGCCAGGCGATCATCCCGGGCACCGCGCCCTCGAGGCGCCGGTACGCGGCGAACGTGCCCTCGGTGGTGGCCGCCCGGCTCTCCACCACCTCATCGCCGAGCAGGCCGAAGATGATGCGGTGCGCGGGCACCAGCACCTCCCAGCGCCAGGGGCCGCCGGCCATCGCCTAGGCCTCCCGGCGACCGTCCGCGCCCGGCTCGGGGCGGGCGTAGCAGGGCGCCTCGAGGAAGGGCTCCACGGGATCGGGCGACCTGCGGCGCGCGCGCTCGATGCGCACGCGCACGGCCTGGCGAAGCGGCGCGGCGAGGGGCGACGCCGCGAGGCCCACGAGCCCCACGCCGATGATCAGGCCGCGC
>CAIYRJ010000341.1 GCA_903928615.1 uncultured Actinomycetes bacterium
CACCCCACCGATCGCCGCCGCCGCGAGGTGGTGCTCACCGATGCCGGACGCGAACGGGAGGCCACCACGTCGGCGGCCATCGAGGTGACCGCACGCGCGGTGCTCGCCCGCGCGCCGGGCGTCGGTCCCTCGGACGTCATCGCCGTCGCTGCGGCGCTGGACGACGCCGTCGGCGACGTCGGCGGGCCGATGCCGGTGGATGGCTGGGCTGCCCAGGCCGACACGCCCATCCCCGGGGGGCGCTGAACTCACCGCGCACAGGCGGCTGACCCGGTTATGCTCTCCGCCGCATTGGCGCCCGTCCGTGGAGCGCCGCAAACGATTTCCGAGGAGTTCCTGTGGCTGAGCGTCTTTTCTGGGAGGAGCTGGAGGCCGGCGACACCGCCGAGTCGCTGCGTCGTACCGTCACCGAGGCCGACGTCGTCAACTTCTGTGGCGTGTCGGGCGACTTCAACTGGTTCCACATCGATGACGTCGGCGCCAAGGACTCCGTCTTCGGCCAGCGCGTCGCCCACGGCATGCTGGTGACCTCCATCGCCACCGGCCTGCAGGTGGAGAAGATGGAGCCGAAGATCGCCACCGCCGCGTTCGTCGGACTCGACTCGTGGCAGTTCCGCGCGCCGGTGTTCATCGGCGACACCATCCGCGTGAAGCGCACCATCGGCGAGAAGGCCGAGAACGAGAAGAACCCGAAGGCCGGCTGGTGCAAGTACGAGATCGAGGTCCTCAACCAGGAGGACAAGGTCGTGCAGCGCGGCGTCTGGAACATGCTGATCCAGCGCAAGGGCTGAGCCCCCGCGCGACGAGGTGACTCAGGGGCGTCCTTCGGGGCGCCCCTGACGTTTGTGGCAGGGGTGGGCCGTGCGCGCGTCGAACCTGACGGCATGGCTACCACCTCTCGTTCCCTGACCGTCGCCGAGGCCGCCGAGGTGCTCGGGGTGTCCGAGCGCACCGTGTGGCGCTACCTGCGCTCCGGCCGCCTGCACGGCGAGACCATCGGGCCCGTCGGCCAGCAGCGCACCCTCATCGACGCCTCCGGCGTGGAGGCGATCCAGTCGGGGCGCGGCGGAGAGGACACCGCGGCCCTGCAGGCCGAGATCGATCGCCTCTCCGACGAGCTCGCCGCGCTGCGCGCCGAGCGCGACCAGATGCGCACCGCCCTTGCCTCCGCACGCGTGGAGATGGCCCGCCTGCGCAAGCCGGTGAGCTCCCGCGCCGGCGACATGGTGCTCGCGGGACTCTCGCATCTGGCCACGCGCCGGGGCATGCGCCAGGCGCACCGCTAGCCCTTCCGGGCCGAACGCAGAAGGGCCCCGGTTTCCCGGGGCCCTTCGCGTGCCTGAGCGGTGTCGGCCGGGTGCTACAGGCCGAGCTCCTTGCTGATGATCAGCTGCTGGATCTCCGAGGTGCCCTCGGTGATGCTGGCCAGCTTGGCGTCGCGGTACATGCGCTCCACCGGGTACTCGGTGATGTAGCCGTAGCCGCCGTGGATCTGCACGGCGTCACGGGTGACCTCGTCGGCGACCTCGGCTGAGAAGTACTTGGCCATCGAGGCCTCCTTCACGCACGGCTGGCCGGTCTCGTAGAGCCAGGCGGCCTTGTACGCGAGGGCCTTGGCGGCCTCCACCTTCGTGGCCATGGTGGCCAGCTTGAAGCGCAGCGCCTGGAACTTGCTGAGCGAGCGGCCGAAGGCCTCGCGCTCGTGGGCGTACTTGATCGCCTGCTCCAGGGCGGCCTCGGCGATGGCGGCGCTCTTCACGCCGTGCGAAACGCGACCGGTGATGAGGGCTTCCATCAGGGCGCCGAAGGCACCCTCCTTGCCGCCCAGCAAGGTCTCCTCGCCGACCTCGCAGTCCTCGAACACCAGCTCGGCGGTGTCGGAGGAGCGGTGGCCCATCTTCTCGAGCTTGCGAGTGACCTCGAAGCCCGGCGTCTTGCTGTCGACGATGAACACCGAGATGCCCTCGCCGCGCTTGTCCTTGTCGGTGTACGCGGCGACGAGGCAGAAGTCGCAGATGGTGCCGTTGGTGATGAAGTTCTTGCGGCCGTTGAGCACGTAGCCGTTCGAGGTCTTCTTGGCGCTGGTGGCCAGGCCGGCCGCGTCGGAGCCCGTGTTGGGCTCGGTGATGGCGTACGCGCCGATGGTCTCGCCGGCGATGGCGTCGGGCAGGTACTTCGCGCGCTGCTCATCGGTGCCGAACTTGTAGATCGGGAACGACGCCAGGTCGGCGTGCGCGTTGACCGATGCGGTGATGCCGGCGCAGACCTTGGTCATCTCCTCGACGAAGATGCACTCGGTGATCTTGCCGGCGTCGATGCCGCCGTACTCCTCAGGGAACACGATGCCGAGAAGCCCGAGCTCACCGAGCTTGGGCATGATCTCGACGGGGAACTTCTCGTTCTTCTCGGACTCCTCGACGAGCGGCGCGATCTCCGCCTCGGCGAACTCGCGCACCATCGCGCGGATGTCCTCCTGCTCCTCGGTGAATGCGTAACTCAGCATGTGGGCTCCTGCCTCCGGGGTCGACTCGCTCAGGCCGGGGAATCGTAGAACGCCCTGTAACGGATCTCACAAGGACAACGGTGGTTTTGCTCAGGAAGGGACAGGTGCCCCGGACGTCCCCGGACGCCCCTTCGCAGGCGGGCGTAGCCTTGCGTCATGGCGAATCCGTTCAGTCTCGAGGGGCGCGTGGTCATCGTGACGGGGGCCTCGCGCGGCATCGGCAAGGGGACGGCCATCGCCGTGTCCGAGTCGGGCGGTCACCCGGTGATGGTGGCGCGCACGGAATCCGACCTGCGGGAGATCGCGGCGTCGCTGCCCGGCCCCAGCACGGTGCTGGTGGGGGACGTTGCCGACCCCACCCTTCCCGCGGCCGCAGTGGCCGCCGCCGAGGAGGCCGGCGGGCTGTGGGGCCTGGTGCACAACGCGGGCATCACGCCCTACTACCACCCCGCCACCGAGACCACCGACGAGGAGTGGCAGCACATCCTCCAGGTGAACCTGCGCGCCTGCGCGGCGTTCGCGCGCGAGTCGGCCAAGTCCATGCAGGCGGCGGGGCGCGGTGGGCGCATCGTGAACCTGTCGTCCATCGCCGCGCTCTCGGGCCTGCCCAACCTGGTCGCCTACAACGCGGCCAAGGGCGCCCTCGACGCCATGACGCGCACCATGGCCGTGGAACTCGGGCCCGAGGGCATCCTGGTCAACTCGATCGCCCCCGGCACGATCGTCACCGAGATCGTGGAGGACCTCATGGAGCAGAACCCGGTGCTCCGCGAGAAGTTCGTGGCCAAGACCGCCATCGGGCGCGTGGGGTCGGTGGCCGAGTCGGCCTGGCCGATCGTGTTCCTGCTGTCCGACGCGTCATCGTTCATGACGGGGCAGGTGATGGTGGTGGATGGCGGCCGGCTCGCGGCCGCCTGACCGAGGAGGGCGGATGAGGGTCGTCATCGCAGGAGCAGGCACCGCCGGGTGCGTGCTGGCGTCGAGGCTCTCGGCCGACCCGGGCATCGAGGTGCTGCTGCTCGAGAGCGGCCCGCACTACCGCCCGGGCGAGTGGCCGCCGGAGCTCTCGCACGCCTTCCGCATCATCAAGGAGACCCACGACTGGGGCTTCACCGCGCAGGCAGGCGCCTCGCCGCGCGGCGTGCACGTGCCGCGCGGCCAGGTGGTGGGGGGCTCGTCGATCACCAACGCCACCATCGCCCTGCGCGGCCTTCCCGAGCACTACGACGAGTGGGCCGAGTTCGTGCCCGGGCTCGACTGGCAGGCGATGCTGCCGTGGCTGCGGTTCATCGAGACCGACGAGCAGTTCGGATCCGAGCCCTACCACGGCGACCATGGGCCGATTCCCATCAACAGGTGGCCGCGCGACCAGTGGTACCCGCTGCTCGAAGGGTTCGCCGAGGCGGCGCTGGCCCGCGGCCATGCGTGGGTGGACGACCACAACGCGCCCGGCGCGGTGGGCGTGGGCCCGACCCCCTTCAACATGCGCGACGGCGTGCGCCAGACGCCGGCCGACCTCTACCTCGACCCGGTGCTCGATCGGGACAACCTCACGCTGGTCACCGGCGTGCGCGTGGACCGCCTGGTGCTCGACGGCACGCGCGCCACCGGCGTGGTGGTGATGGACGAGGCCACGGGCGAGCGCACCACGCACGAGGCCGACCACGTGATCCTGTGCCTGGGCACCTATCAGAGCCCGCCGGTGCTGCTGCGCTCAGGCGTCGGCCCGGCCGACGCCATCACCCCGCTGGGCATCCCGCTCGTGCACGAGCTCCCGGGCGTGGGCCGCGGCATGCAGGACCACCCGAAGATCTCCTACCGCTTCTGGGTATCCACGGACATCCCGCAGTGGCCGCACCCGTGGATACAGGTGCTGCTCACCTCGAAGGCCGAGGTGAACGGCGAGGAGCGGCTGTTCCAGGTGATGCCCTACGTGGGCTTCGTGGACGGCGGCCATCGCATCACCGAGCTGAACGTGCAGGTGGCCGACTCCCGTGGGCGCACGGGTCGCGTGGACATCCAGTCGACCAACCCCATGGACCAGCCGGTGCTGCGCATGGGGTGGCTCGAGGCCGCGGGCGACCGCGACCTGGCCGAGGCGGCCGGCCGCGAGCTGATGGCCGTGGCGCGCACCGCCCCGCTCGACGGCATGCTCGATCCCTGGCCCAACCTTGATGATCCCGACCATGCGCTTCGCACGGTGGAGACCTTCCA
>CAIYRJ010000342.1 GCA_903928615.1 uncultured Actinomycetes bacterium
CAGCGCGTCCACGGGCTGGCGCACGCCCGATCCCTCCACCGCGAACATCGGCAGCACCAGCTGCGACGGACGGGGCACGGCCTCGCGGACGAGGCGGCGCATGCCCTCGGTGCGACGGAGCCTGCGGTGGCGCACGGCCGGGAAGGTTCCCGCCGCCGCGCCGGCCTGTGTGGTCGGGACCTGCACGGCTTGCGAGTGTATCGTCGCTTGCGTGGCCGACGGCGGTGACCCGCACGAACCCGGGGCGGTTGGCCTTGCGCCCGGCCAGATGGTGCAGGGCTACCTGCAGGGCGCATTTCCCATGGACGAGGCGGGCTCGCGCGACCCCGTCGGCTGGTACGTGTCGGACCCCCGGGCCGTCATCGTGCCGGATGAGGCCCGCGTGCCCGCCACCGTGAGGCGCATGCTGCGGCGCCGGGGCTACGAGGTGCGCATCGACGCGGCGTTCGCCGAGGTGGTGCGCGCGTGCGGCGGGGAGCGAAATGGCGTGTGGCTCACCCCGCGCCTCGCGGCGGCGTATGACGCACTGCACGCGGAGGGCATCGCGCACAGCGTGGAGGCCTGGGACGGCGAACGGCTCGTGGGTGGCCTCTTCGGCGTGTGGCTCAGGCGCTTCATGACGGCCGAGAGCATGTTCCACCGCGCGCCCGACGGGGGCAACGCCGCCCTGGCGGGCCTCATCGAGGTGGCGCGCATCGGAGGCGCCGAGCTGATCGACGTGCAGATGATGTCCGGGCACGTGGCGCGCTTCGGCGCACGCGAGGTGCCTCATGAGGAGTTCCTCGCCCTGCTCGGGGCGGCTCTGCGCGACTGAGGCGGGGCTGGTGCGCCTACGCGTGCATGCGTCGGCCGAGCGCCACGCGCGCCGCGACGCCGTACACCAGTGCCACCACCGCGAGGATGCCCATGCCGACGTACGTGGACGAGGTGACCTCGGGATCGACCAGCAGGCCCTGGAAGATGCGTGCGGCCGGCCCGAACCCGGCGAACGCGCTCACCCAGTAGGCGATGTCGTTGCCCGGGATGAGGGCGATCACGGCCAGCGGCAGCGCCAGCATGAGCCCGGCGAGCAGCGCGGTGCGGGTCTCGCGGGCCAGGGCGCCCACCAGCAGCCCGAAGGCTCCGGACGCCAGGCCGGCCAGCAGGAGGGCGGGCAGCCACAGCAGCCACCTGCCGATGGTGATCGACGTCGAGAGCGCCACGATGCCCAGCAGCACGTAGCCGACGATCGTGCAGGCGATGGCGGCCAGCAGCGCCTTCTGCCAGATGATCGTGCCGGCACCCGCCAGTCCGCGTCCCAGGCGCGAGAGCACGTGGTCCTCGCGCTCGGCCGAGAGCAGCGCGGCGGCCAGGAGCACGCCGACCAGGCCGATGCCCACCACGAGTGCGCCCGCGATGCCGAGCGCCGAGAGCGGCTCGCGACCCGGCGGGCCCTCGCGCACCTCGAGGCGGATCGGGCTGGCGATGGCCTGCGCGGCGGGCTTGGCGAGCTCGAGGTTGCCGCCCACGCCGCTGATGTAGTCGCGCAGGCCCGCCACCTTCTTCGCGAGCGCGGGCTTCCCGTCGGCGATCAGCGCCTTCTGCACCTGCGCGAGGTTCCGCTCGCTCTCCTCGAGGCCGAGCAGCGTGCCCGACCTCCCGAAGATGCCCACGGTGCCGCCCTTCTGGATGAGGTCGACGAGGTTGAGCACCTGGGTGACGTACGCGGTGGCGAGCGCCTGGTTGAGGCGGAACACCGCCGACTCGAGGTTGCGCTCGATCGCCTGCGCCTCGATGGGCGAGCGGGGGTTCGTGGCGAGCTGCAGGACGGGCGGCTTGAGCCCTGACTGCAGGTCGGTGATGAAGCCTTCGGGAACGGTGAGCACGGCGCTCACGCGCCCGTCGGCGAGGGCCTCGTCGGCCTGCGCGGGCGTGAGGCGCACGAGGTCGACGTCGTCCTCGAGGCGGTCGGCGTAGTCGTCCACCGAGAGGCGCTCCTCGCCCACCTGCACCGTGCGCGCCCCGGCGTCGAGGTTGACGAATGCGATGGCCGGGCGGCGATCGCCTCCGGACAGCGCGATGGCGAGGAGGATCGCGATGACGATCGGGTAGCCGATGAGCACCGCCACCAGCCCGCGGCTGCGCCCGAGCACGCGGAGGTCCTTGCCGAAGAGCAACCGGCCCGCGCGGAGCGCCTTCATGCGTCGTCCCCGACCAGTGACATGAAGGACGCCTCGTCGAGGGCGTCGGACGGGCCGTCATGCACCAGTCGGCCGCGGGCCAGCACGAGCACGCGGTCGGCATGGCGTGCGGCCTCCTCCACGGACTGGGTGGAGAACACCAGCGCCATGTCCTCGGTTCGCACCAGGTCGGCGAGCCACCGCCACAGCCGCACCCGCTGGTCGGGGCTCAGCGTGCCGGTCGGCTCGTCGAGCAGGAGCAGGCTGGGCGATCCCGCAAGGGCGATGGCCAGGTTGAGGCGCTGCATGGTGCCGG
>CAIYRJ010000343.1 GCA_903928615.1 uncultured Actinomycetes bacterium
ACCACCCAGGCGAGCACGTCCACCAGGTCGGCCTCGAGCATGGCCCCGGCCACCGTGGGACCGCCCTCCACCAGCACCGACTGCACCTCGCGGCGCCCAAGTGCGTCCATTGCCTGCGCCAGGAAGCCCGCGCCGTGATCGGCCTCGGTCACGTCCACGTCGGCGCCCGCGGCGCGCAGGGCATCCACGCGCCCCGCATCGGCGGAAGAGCCGGCGACGACGAGCACGGGGGCCTCGTGGAGGCTCGAGAGCAGGGCGCAGTCGAGCGCCAGGCGCGCGTGAGGGTCGAGCACCACCCGCAGGGCCGCGCGGCCGTCGGGCACCTCGACATCGCGCGCAGTGAGCATGGGGTCGTCGGCCACCGCCGTGCCGATGCCCACGGCCACGGCGTCGCTCTCGGCCCGCCAGCGGTGCACCAGCGTCCGGGCCTCCGGGCCGGAGATCCACCGCGTGTTGCCGGTGCGGGTTGCCACGCGGCCGTCCAACGACGCGGCCATCTTCAGCAGCACCTCGGGGCGCCCGGTTGATGCCCAGGTGAGGAATGCCGACGCGGCCTCGCGGGCCCGAACGGCATCGTCGCCATCGGCAACGGCCACCTCGATGCCGGCATCCTGCAGCACCCGCACCCCCTGGCCACGGGTGCGCTCGAGCGGATCGAGGGCGCCCACCACCACGCGCGCGATGCCCGCGTCGATGATCGCCTGCGTGCACGGCCCGGTGCGGCCGGTGTGGCTGCAGGGCTCGAGCGTGCACACCAGGGTGGCGCCGCGTGTCGCCTCACCCGCCGCGGCGATGGCCACCGGCTCCGCGTGCGCGAGGCCGGGGCCCGCGTGCCAGCCCTCCCCCACCGCCTGATCGCCCTGCAGGATCACCGCGCCCACCGCGGGGTTCGGGCTCACGTGACCGCGACCGCGCTCCGCCAGCTCGCAGGCGCGGATGAGATGAGTGCGCTCGCTCGCGCTGGGGCGCCCGGGGGGGCTCACGCCGATGCGACCCGCTCCGCCAGGTCGGCGTAGGAGGCCACGGGGTCAGCGGCCCCGAAGATCGCCGATGCCGACACCAGCAGATCGGCGCCGAAGGCCCGGGCGTCCGCGATGTTCGCCGGCCCGATGCCGCCATCCACCTGCACGGCCACGCGCGGGGGCAGCAGGTCGCGCAGCGCGCCGAGCCGCCCGAGGGTCTCGGGGATGAACGACTGGCCGCTGAAGCCGGGGTTCACGCCCATGCAGTTGACGTAGTCGAGCCGCTCCACGAGCGGCAGCACCATCTCCACCGGGGTGCCCGGATTGATTGCCAGGCCGGCGAGGCACCCGGCCTCGCGGATCTCCGACAGGAGCTGGTGCGGGTGCGGATCGGCCTCCACGTGCACGCTGATCATGTCGGCGTGAGGGGCGTACCAGCCGATGGCCTCGCGGGGGCCCTCCACCATGAGGTGCACGTCCACCAGTCCACCGCGCGGGCGGGCCAGCGCGGCGACGCCGCGGGTGGTCTCGGTGCCGAGCATGAGGTTGGGGACGAACCGGCCGTCCATGACGTCCACGTGGAACACGCGGGCGCCGGCGTCGAGGAGCGCGGACACCTGCTCGCCGAGCCGCAGTGGGTCTGCGGACATCAGCGAGGGGCACACCGCGGGAGTGGCGGGCATCTCGGGCATCGGCGGCAGGTTATCGGCCCCGCAGCCTGGCTACGAAGAAGCCGTCCGTGCCGTGCACGTGCGGCAGCAGGCGAAGCGTGCCCGGAAGATCGGGCGACGCCATGCCAGGGAACTCCCCGGAGAGGTCGTCCACAACGGCTCCCGAGGCCCGCACGACGTCCTCATCCTCGGCCCGGAGCAGGCTGCAGGTGGAATAGACCACCCGACCGCCGGGGCGCACGAGCTCGAGCGCGCGCGCCAGCAGGCCCTGCTGGATCTCCACGAGCGGCGGCAGGGCCTCCTCGCGCCGCCGCCACCGGGCATCGGGCCGCGAGGCCAGCACCCCGGTGCCCGTGCACGGGGCATCCACCAGCACGGCGTCGAACGGCCCACCGGGGATATCCACCTCGCGCCCGTCACCGTCGATCACGGTCATCGGGGCCCCCATACGCTCGGCGGTCTCGCGCAGCGCGCGGGCACGGGCCGGGTGCAGCTCCACGGCCACGATCTCGGCCTTTCCCTCCGCCAGCGCGGCGAGTTGCGTCGCCTTGGCCCCCGGGGCGGCGCAGAGGTCGAGCGCGCGCTCGCCCGCCCGTGGCATCAGCGCCCGGGCGGGGATCATCGATGCCCGGCTCTGGGCCATCACGCGCCCCTCCGCCCACGCCGACGAATGCTCGAGGGCGAACGGCTGATCCAGCACCATGGCCTCGGGGATCATCGGATCGGGCCGCCACGGGGGCAGCTCCTCCTCCACCTGCTCGCGCGGCCCGCGCAGGGTGTTCCATCGCACGGCCGACTCGGGCGCCACGTTGGCCGCCGCCATCACCGCCTCGGCGTCGTCGGGCCCCAGGGACTCCACGAGCCCGTGGGCGATCCAGTCGGGGAATGAGTGCCGCAGCGCGATGTCGGACGGGTCGATGCCGGCGATGCGCTGCGGCCCCTCCGCGGCGATGCGCCGCAGGATGGCGTTCACGATGCCCGCGCGGGCGGATCCCTTGCCACGGGGCCCGGGCAGCGACCGGGCCAGCGTGGCCGCCTCGTTCACGGCCGCGAAGTCCGGCGTGCCGTCGGACGAGATGATCTCGTAGGCACCGAGGCGCAGTACGTCGCGCACCTCGGGCTCGATGCGATCGGGCTTCTCGGCCACGCCGTCGATGAGCCAGTCGAGCAGGCGGCGCATCTGCACGGCCCCGTATGCCAGGCGCTGCGCCTGCTGGCGGTCGCGCGGGTCCACCCGCGCGCGGGCGCACTCGGCCGTGAGGGCGCGGTCGGCGTAGGCGCCCTCGTCCACGCGGCGCAGCACGCCGAGCGCGATGCGCCGGGCGGGCGATGCCTGCGCGCGCTGCTCGCGCGGGTTACGAGGACGTGAGCGCGAGCTCACCGCGATACCCCCTCAGGAAGGCGTCGGCGTGCATGCGGGCCTTGCCCGGGGGCTGGAGCTCCACGATCTCCAGGCCGCCGGACGCCGTGCCCAGCACGAGGCGCCCGGAATCGCGCACGAGCCCGGGTACGGCCGCGGCATTGGTGGGCTTCACGTTCCAGATCTTGAACTGCTGGCCGTCGATGCCGAGCGTGGCCCCGATGTGCGGCGACAGCGCGCGCACCTGGTTGCGGATCTCCACGGCGGTGCGCGACGGGCTGATCGGCCGGTCGTCGTCGGTGATCTTGGGCGCGAGCGACCACCCATCATCGGGCTGCGGTGTGCTCTCGAGGCTGCCCGCCTCGATGGCGTCGAGCGCCCGCACCACGGCCGGGCCCGAGGCGTCGGCCATCTTCATCAGCAGCGAACCGGCGTCGTCATCGCGGGCCAGCGGCACGGGGACGGCCTCGATGATCGGCCCGGTGTCCAGGCCGGCGTCCATGAGCATGATCGTGGTGCCGGTCTCCTCCACCCCATCCATCAACTGGCGCTCCACCGGCGCCGCGCCGCGATAGAGCGGCAGCAGCGAGTAGTGGACGTTCACGCACGGCCAGCCGCCCAGCACGTCGTCCTTGAGGATCTGCCCGAAGGCCGCCACCACCAGGGCGCCGGCGCCGGCATCGCGCATGACGGCGAGCGACTCGGGGGCGTTGATCGACGCGGGCTTGAGCGTGGGGATGCCCGCGGCATCGGCCGCCTCGCCCACGGGCGTGGGCACCGGGGTGCGCCCACGGCCGCGGGGCCGGTCCTCGCGCGTGATCACCAGCACCACCTCGTGGGGTGAATCGATGAGCGCCTGCAGCACGGGCACGGCGGGCGCGGGGCTTCCCGCGAACATGACCCTCATGGGCGTGGCTGCCTAGGCGCTCGGGAGCAGCGACTCGCGCAGCTCGGCGAGAGCGGCCCGGCGGTCCTCGGGCGTGGCGCGATCGAGGATGAGGATGCCGTCGAGGTGATCGATCTCGTGCTGCACCACGCGGGCGGCGAAGCCCTCGAGATCGGCCTCGAACTCGGTGCCGTTGAGGTCCTGCGCCTTGATGCGGATCTGCACCGCGCGGGGCACGTCAACGTTGACCTCGCCGATCGAGAGGCACCCCTCGATGGCGATCTCCTCCTCGTCACTGCGCGCGATGATCTCCGGGTTCACCAGCGCGTGAGCAGGCTCCTCCTCGTAGGGCTGCACCACGATGAGCCGGCGCAGGCGCCCGAGCTGGGGGGCGGCCAGGCCAACCCCGCGGCCATCAGCCATGAGCCGCACCATCTCGTGTGCCTCGGCCACCAGCGCCTCGTCGAACACCTCCACGCGGTCTGCAGGCGTGCGCAACACGGGGTCGCCGTACTGGCGGATGAATTCGAGCGCGGCGAGGCGCGCGGCCTCGCGCTCGGGGTCCTCGAAGGAGCGACGCGACATGCCGTCAGGGTACCACCGCCCCCGACCGGGGCCGTGCGTCCCGTCAGCCTCCGCGGGGCGCGAGCAGGGTTGCCGGCCGCGTGGCGGAAAGGGCGTCTGCGTAGCGCGCCGGGGCGCCGTTCGTGCCCCGGAACACCAGCACGCGATCCGGTGCGCCGGCGCGGGCGCCCGGCACCTGCGCGATGGCCCAGGTGTCGCCCAGCTGCAGGAAGTCACCCGGCGCGCGGGCCACCGCGACCGTGCCATCGCCCTCGAGGCCCACCTCAACCACGTCGAGGCCGCGGTCCTCGAGCGCCGCGACGGTGGCCGCGGCCACGCCCGCCGCCGTGCGACCCGTCCCGGGGCTCACCGCGAAGGCGCTGGCGTCGTCGAGCGACGTCGCGGCCACCCGATCGGCAGGTGTCGCACCCGGCACCGCGCCGCGCGGCGCCTCGCTTCCCGCCACCTCGCCGTCGGCGGTGGGGATCGTCGGCAGCGGCGGTCGTGCCGGTGCCTGCGCCGCCTCGGAAGCGGCCGAGCTCATCAGTGCGTAGCCACCCACCGCCCCGCCGACCACGAGCACCGACGCCGCGGCCAGGGCCAGCAGCCCCGCTCCGCGCCGGGAGCCGTCACGGCGCGATGCACCCCGCGGGGTCGACGGCACGCCGGTGTACGGCATGGTGGCGTCCGGGCGCGGCAGCGCGGCCTCGAGGGAATCAACCAGGGCCGTGGCCGTGCGGGGACGCTCGCGCGGATCCTTCGAGAGGCCCGCCTGCAACGCCCGCTCGGCGCGGCGCGGAAGGTCGGGGCGCAGCGACCGCGCGCGGGGTGGCGTGCGCTCGAGGTGGGCGAAGAGCACCGTGCCCACCTCGCCATCCGGGAACGGCCGGCGGCCGGTGACGCACTCGAATGCCATGCAGGCGAACGCATAGAGGTCGGCGGAGGGCCTGGCACGCCCGCCGGCGATGACCTCCGGCGCCATGTAGGCCGCGGTGCCGATCATCTGGCCCGGCACCGTCGTGGTGTTGCCCACGGCACGGGCCACCCCGAAGTCGGCCAGCCACACGTGCCCGTCGGGCTCGAGCAGCACGTTCTCGGGCTTCACGTCGCGGTGCAGGCGCCCCTCGGCATGGGCGGCGTCGAGCGCCGATGCCACCTGGCGCAGGATCGCCAGCGCCTCGTCGTCATGCAGCGGGCCGTACGCCAGGCGGTCGGCAAGGGTGCCACCGCGCGCGAGGTGCATGACGATCCAGCCCGTGTCGTCCGACTCACCGGCGTCGAGCACCGGGATCACATTGGGGTGCTCGAGCGCCATGAGCGCCTCGCACTCGCGGCGGAAGCGCACCCGGAAGGCCGGGTCGTCCCACACATGCGGGTGAAACACCTTGATGGCCGCCTCGCGCCCCAGCGACACGTGCACGGCGCGATGGACGGTGGCCTGGCCGCCGCGGGCGATGGGCTCGCCGACGGCCCAGCGGCCGGCGACGGTGCCCTGTGTCGCGCCCGCGCCGGCCGTGATGGCTACCTCTTCCTCGGGAGCAGGCGGCGCGCCTCGGCCAGCGAGCCCGACGCGGCGGCCTCCCAGTCGGCGTCCGACCCGATTGCCACCTCGCCCCGGCCCTCGAGGGCCAGGCGCGCGGAGCCGCCGGTGATGATGAGCTCGGCCTTGGTGTCGCCGGTGCGCGGGAAGATCGCCGTGGCGCCGTCAGGTGCCTGGTCGATGCGCGGGGCTGGCGAGAGATCGTTGAGGCCGAAGAACGCCGCGGTGACGGCCTCGCGCGCCTCGAGCGGCACGGTGGGCACGATGTCCTCGAGCCGGTAGAGCTCGGCCACGTTCGGCGTGAGGAAGTACTCGGCCTGCTGCAGCACGGCGAGGTCCACGCCCTCGGCCTTGCCGCGCTCCGGGCGCTCCTGCACCCAGTCGCGCACGCGCAGCCACGAGCAGTAGCGCGTCTCGGCGCCCGAGGCGGCGACGGCATCCATGTAGGGGCCCGGCTTGCGGTCGGCGGTGATGCCCATCACGATGACCCGACCGTAGTCCGCGAAGGCACCCGCGGCGAGCTTCAGGCGGTCTGCGATGTCGCCCTGGAACGTCAGCGACGTCTGCACGACGAGCGCCCAGGCCTTGTCGCGGTCCTGCACCACGATGTCGACGACGTCGTCGCCGGCGGGCGCGAACTCGCGCACGATCGCGGTGTCGACGTTCTCGATGTCCTCATCGAGGAACTCCCGCATCAGCGCCGTGCGGTGATCGGGGCCGCAGAGGGCCAGCACGGACGCCAGGACATGGGTCCACTGGGCGCGGGGCTCGGACTGGGACGCGAAGATTCGCGGGGCAGGCATCGGACGGACCTCGGGTCGGGATTTCGGGCCGGGGGCAGGCTAGCGGGATCGGACCCGCCTTTTCAGGTGTCCTGCGGGTCCACGTCCACCCCGATGCGCACGCCGGAGCGCGATGCGGGCCCTCCCGGGCTGTCGAGCACGTGTCGCGCGACCGTGGTGAGGGACGACGATCGGCGCGCCTGCAGCAGGATCGCCCGACGGCTGCGGCCGCGAAGGCGGTGCAGGCGCGAGGGACCGCGCACGGCGATGGACGGGTCGGCCTGCGCCAGCGCCTCGGCGAGCTCGTCGGCCACCTCTGCCACGCGCTGCTTCGATTCCCCCTCCACCACGATGCGCAGCAGGTGCCCGTGCGGGGGCATTCCGCGCGCCTCGCGCCGCTGCACCTCGCCATCCAGGAACTCCGCCACGGAGTGCGCGGCGCCCAGCTGCACTGCGCGGGCTGCGGGCTCCCACGCCTGCACCACCACCGTCGACTCCTCTCCCTTCCTGCGGCCCGCGCGCCCCGCCAGCTGCACGATGAGCGAGAAGGCACGCTCCTCCGCGCGGAAGTCGGCGCGCTGCAGCGCGGCATCGGCGTCGAGGATGCCCGCCACGGTGACCGCGGGCAGGTCGTGCCCCTTGGCCACCATCTGGGTGCCGAGCAGGATCGCCGGGCCGGGGCGCGAGAACTCGTCGAGCAGCCCCACGATGCCGCCGCGTCGCGTCGCGCTGTCGGCGTCGAGGCGCACGAGGCGGGTGTCGGGGACGATGCGCGCGAGGGCATCCTCGAGCGCCTGCGTGCCGGATCCCTGGCGGCCGACGTCGACCGAACGGCACGACGGGCACGTGGTGGGCGGCACGCGCTCGAGACCGCAGTGGTGGCACACCAGGCGGTCGTCCGCGCCCTCGCGGTGCAGCACCATCGGCACGTCGCAATCGGGGCACCGGGCGATCCACCCGCACGAGCGGCACAGCGTGGTGCGCGAGAAGCCGCGCCGGTTGAGCAGGATGATCGCCTTCTCGCCCCGCTCGCCGGCCTCCTGCAGGGCCTTCGCGAGCGGGCGCGACACAGGACCCGCCGGCTGGGTGCGCATGTCCACCACGGTCACGGGGGGCATGCCGGCGCCATCGGCCCGCGACTCCAGGGTGACGCGCTCGAGTGCATGCCACGCCTCGGGGCGCGGCGTGGCGCTGCCGTACACCAGCACCGCGCCCGCGTCGAGGGCGCGCCGATAGGCCACCTGGCGGGCGTCATAGCGCGGCGTGGCGTCCTGCTTGTACGAGGAGTCGTGCTCCTCGTCCACCACCACCAGGCCCAGGCGTGGAATGGGCGCGAACACCGCGCTGCGGGCCCCCAGCACCACGTCGGCTTGACCGGCGGCGATGCGCCGGTATTCGGCGGCGCGCTCCGACGGCGCGAGCGCCGAATGCCACACGGCCACGCGCTCGCCCAGGCGCGCGCGCAGGCGCCCCAGCAACTGCGGGGTGAGCGCGATCTCGGGAACGAGCACGAGCGATCCCAGCCCCAGATCGCGCGCCCGGGCGATGGCATGCAGGTACACCTCGGTCTTGCCCGACCCGGTCACCCCATGCAGCAGCAGCGCATCGCTCGTGCCTGACCCGATGCCCGACGTGATGCGCTCCACGGCGGCGGCCTGCTCGGGGGTGAGCTGCGGGGGCGCGTCCGGCGCGGGCGGGGCGCCGAACCAGTTCAGCCCGCTGGCATCCTCGCGCTCGGCATCGAGGGTGATCACGCCGTCCTCCGCCATGCGCCGGAGCGTCGGCATGGTGGTGCCGGCCACGCGCACCAGCTCCGCGGCGGGCATCGTGCCGCCGGCCGAGCGCAGCTCCGCCAGCACGGCGGCGCGGCGTGCCGCGGGCTCTGCCGCGCCCTCCACGGCGCGAGCCACCAGCCGCTCGCGCCCCTGCCCCGTGGGCGCGCCGAGCCGCCAGGTGCCCTCCGGCCCCCTGCGCAGCGCACCCTCCGAGCCGGGTGGGAGCACGAGGCGCAGGCACGCGCCCAGCGGCGCCAGCGTGCGAGCCGCCACCCACCGCGCGAGCTCGATCAGGTCGGGGGGCACCGCCGGGGCGTCCACCACGCCTGCCACCGGCTGCAGCCTGCCCTCGTGGGTCGGGGCCTCGCGGCCCACCACCACCCCGAGCACGGCGCGCTTGCCGAGGCGCACGGCCACCAGCGCGCCGGGCACGGCCCGCGCGTCGAGGTCCGCGGGCACGGAGTAGTCGAGCGCCCGGTCGAGGGCGCGGACGGCGACCAGGGGGACGACCTGCGCGGCCGCCCCCCCGTTCGCCGGATCAGCCAGCCTGCTCGTCGCCGATCGCCGTGCTCTCCCAGGTGAACTCCGGCTCGGTGCGGCCGAAGTGGCCGTACGCGGCGGTCTTCTGGTAGATCGGCCGGCGCAGGTCGAGGTGCTCGATGATGGCCGCGGGGCGCAGGTCGAACTTCTCCTCGATCCACTTGAGGATCTCCTCGTCGGGACGCTTCCCCGTGCCGAACGTCTGCACGTTCACCGACACCGGGCGCGCCACGCCGATGGCGTAGGCCACCTGCACCTCGGCGCGCGTGGCGAAGCCCGCGGCCACGACGTTCTTGGCCACCCAGCGCGCGGCGTAGGCGGCCGAGCGGTCGACCTTCGAGGGGTCCTTGCCCGAGAAGGCGCCGCCACCGTGGCGGGCCATGCCGCCGTAGGTGTCAACGATGATCTTGCGGCCCGTGAGGCCGCAGTCGCCCATGGGGCCACCCACCTCGAACTTGCCCGTGGGGTTGATGAAGAACGTGATGTCGTCGGTCCACACGCCGAAGTCCTCGAGCACCGGCTTGACCACCTCGCTGGTGATCTCCTGGTGCAGGAGCTCCTGCGAGACATCAGGCGTGTGCTGGCTGGACACCACCACGGCGTCCACGCCCACCGGCGTGATGCCGTCGTAGCGCACGCTCACCTGCGACTTCCCGTCGGGGAGCAGGAACGGCATGGTGGTGCGGCGCATGGCGGCGAGGCGCTCGGCGATGCGGTGCGAGAGCACGATGGGCAGCGGCATGAGCACGGAGGTCTCGTCGCAGGCGAAGCCGAACATCAGGCCCTGGTCGCCGGCGCCCTGCTCGTCGAAGCGGTCCTCCTCGCCATGGGCGCGCTTCTCGAACGCCGTGTTCACGCCCTGGGCGATGTCGGGGCTCTGGCGGTCGAGCGCCACCGAGATGCCGCATGACGCCGCGTCGAAGCCGTCCTTCGAGTTGACGTACCCGATGTGCGCGATGGTGTCGCGCACGACGGTGGGGATGTCCACCTGCGCGGCGGTCGTCACCTCGCCGGCGATCATCACCTGACCGGTGGTGATGAGGGTCTCGCATGCCACGCGGGACATCGGGTCCTGCGCGAGCATGGCGTCGAGCACGCCGTCCGAGATCTGGTCGGCGATCTTGTCGGGGTGACCCTCGGTGACCGACTCCGAGGTGAAGAGGTACTCGCTCATGCGGCTCCTTGCCTTTGGATCCAGCGGGGCACCCTACCAACGGGCAGGGCGCGACTCACACCACCGCCACCCGCGGGCGTAACCCCCCTTACGTCGGCCACGCGCCCAGGCCGCCCCGCGAGGGGTGGAACCCGGACGAACCCGCATCAGCAGCCGCTCATGGCCGACCCGAGGCAGAGGCCGGGCGGCTCCAGGTCGGTTCTTACTTCGCCATGCCGACGTAGACCTCGACCGTGGGGGTCTCCCCGGCGGTCGCCCATGCGGCGATCTGGGTGAACGGCGCGATGTTGGCCCGCTTCTTCGCGCCATCCTTGCCCTCGAAGGCACCGTTCGCGGCGAGCACCGGCACGGCCTTGCGCACGTCGATGTAGGCGAGGCCGGTCACCTGCGC
>CAIYRJ010000344.1 GCA_903928615.1 uncultured Actinomycetes bacterium
CCCACCCAGATGCGCGCGGCCACGATCACCATGAGCGCGATGAACATCCACCGCAGGATGTCCTCGGGCAGGCGGTCGGCGACGATCGCGGCGAGGATCGCGGTGACCACGGAGCCGGCGCCGATGATCAGGGCGTCGCGCAGGTGCACGTCGCCGGTGCGCCGCTGCTGCCAGGTGCCGAGGATCGCCACGGGCACGATGGCCAGCAGCGAGGTGGCCTCGGCCACCACCTGGGTGAGGCCCAGCACCAATGCGAGCGCCGGCACGAAGATGATGCCGCCGCCCACGCCGGCGAGCGCCGCCACGAAGCCACCGGCAACGCCCAGGGCGATCGCGATGATGGCCGCGGTCATGGGTTCACCGCCAGCAGCACCGCCGCGGCCACGAGGAGGATGGCGAAGGCGCGGGAGATGCTCGCCTGTGACAGCCGCATGCGCACCTTCACCCCGAGGGTGACCCCCAGCAAGGCCGGGATGCCCACGAGCATCGCCGCGAGCCAGTCGACGTTGCCGAGCACGCCGTGGGTGGCCGTGCCCACCAACGCGATCACGCCGATCGCCGCGAGCGATGTGGCGGTGGCGGCACGCGATCCGTAGCCGCAGAGCATGATGAGGAGCGGCACCATCACCACGCCCCCGCCCACCCCGAACAGGGCCGAGAAGGCGCCCCCCGCTGCCCCGACGATGATGAGGCGCCAGGCAAGGTCGCGCGTCGATTGCGCGTGCGCGGAGGCGTCCATGCCCTGCATGCTGCCGAATCGCGCCCGCGCCCGCGCGGAGGCGCCGGTAGGCTGGGCCGGTGAGCGACCCCTCCGCCAGCCGCGAGTTCGTGGCCCGTCTCGCGGTGGACCGCGGCGATGGCGACGTCTTCATCGGCACCTGCCACCCGGCATGGCCGGGACGCGCATTCGGCGGGCAGGTTCTCGCGAAGGCGCTCTGCGCCGCAGCCGCCACCGCCCCGGAGGGCGCGATGCAGCCCGTATCGGTGCACGCGTATTTCCACGCCCCGGTCGCCGCCGGACGGGAGGCCCGGTACGCGGTGGAGCGCGTGAAGGATGGGCGCACGTTCGCCACGCGCCGGGTGTCGGTGATGCAGGACGACCGCCTGCTGGTGACCGTGCTGGTGCTGCTGGGCGAAGCGGGGCAGGGGCCCGACCACCAGATGCCGGTGCCGATGGTGCCCTCACCCGACGCCCTCACGGCAGAGGAGCGGCTGATCCCCGAGGTCGTGCTGCCGCGCGACGCCGACTTCGAGGGGCTCGGGTATCCGGCCGACGGGCGGGTGGACCTGCGGGTGATCGATGAGGGGCCCTCGGCGGCGGGTACGCGGCGCCCCACCTGGATGCGGGTGACGGTGGAGCTGCCCGAGGACCCGCTCACGGGTGCGGCACTGCTCTGCTACCTCTCGGACATCACGCTCGGTACCACGGCCCTCGAGCCGCACGGCGGCAGGGAGGCCACGATCGACATGCAGTTGGGCGCAGTGGAGTTATCGCTGTGGTTCATCAACCCGGCGCCGACGCGCGAGTGGATGCTCTTCGACTTCGCGTCACCGGCGGCAACCCGGGGCCGCGCGCTCGCGCACGGCGTGATCTACGACGCCGACGGCGACGCCCTGGCCGTCGCCGTGCAGAACGCCCTGATGCGCCACGCCTGATCCGCCGGATCCGCCGATCACGCCCTCGGGCCCAGAGGGCCTGGAATCGGCGGGAGTAGATTCCGGCGCATGAACGCATGGCAGTCCGCCTCGTCTGCATCATCGCCATCGGGTGGGCACGTGCCGGTGATCGGGGTGCTGCTGCGGGCGCTCCTGATCGTGCTCGCCATCGCGGCGCTCATCGGCCTGGGCATCGTGTTCGCCGGCGCCGAGGACACCGTCATGCGCGTGCTGGGCTCGGTGATGGTGCTGGGTGGGGCGCTGCTGCTGGCGATGCCCGCGGCCCTCATTCCCCAGATGCCCCTTCGGGGGGGCATGGCGGTGCTGGTGGGCATCGAGGCGGTGCTCACGTGGGCCATCATCTGGGCGCCCGACTCCAGCACGCTGCCGGACTGGATGGGGCGCGCCTCCGCCATGATCGTGACGTTCCTCGTGGTGGCAGCCGTGGCCATCGTGCTGTGGCGCGTCACCCGAGGGGAGCGCCTGCGCACGCCGCGCATCGTGGCGGGTGTGAGCGTGGTGGCCGGCGTGGTGTTCGGGGCGCTGATCTGGGCGATGATCCTCACCGACGGCGAGGCGCTGCCGGCGCGGGTGCTCGCCGGGGTGGCCATCATCTACGCGGCCACTGCCCTGGGCGCGCTGGTGCTTGCCCTCATGCGCAGCTACGCGGTGGTGCGCCGCTCCTAGGCGGGCGGTGCGCCCGCATCGCCATCGTGGCGGTCCTTCCGCCGGATGGGCAGCACCGACGCGGGGATCCAGAAGAGCACCGCCGCGAGCAGCATGATGCCCACCGCCACCTGCGGGGCGAAGAACCCCACGGCGAGGGCCACCACGTAGAAGCCCAGCGCCGGCGCCAGCAGCTTGGTGGCCGCGTGGATGTCCTCGGGGTCGATCTCATCGTCCACGAGTCCCGCGCGCACCGAGTAGCGCCACATGAGCCCGATGACGCTGCTCATGAGCAGCAGGATGATGCCGTAGAACACCACGGCGATGCGCTCGGGCTCGGAGCCCTCGGTGATGTTCTCGGCCACCAGCCGCGTGGGGAAGGGCAGGAACGACACCAGCAGGAGCAGCCCGAGGTTCAGGCGCAGCAGGGTCTGGTCGGCGTTCTTGATGAGGTCGGTCACCACGGTGTGCTTGAGCCACACGGCGCCGATGGTGGCGAACGAGACCACGTACGCGAGGTACGAGGGCCACTGGTCGAGGATCGCCTGCAGCAGGTCGTCGCTCGAGCCCTCGGGCACGGAGATCTCGAGCACGAGGATGGTGATCGCGATGGCGAACACGCCGTCGCTGAAGGCATCCATGCGCGACGTCGTGCGCCTGAGCAGGCGGTGGCCGGGCAGGCGGGGCGCGCGCTTCCTGCTGCTCACCGGGGGGTCCGATCGGCGGGTACGGCGAGGAGGGGCTGTGCCATGGGGCAACGGTACCAACGGGCTCGTACGGCGCCTTGTGGCGTGCAGCCGACGTCCTTTGGGGGCCCTGACGGGCGGGTTCCTGCTGGGCGAAAGGGGGGTTACGCAGGGGGGGGGATGGTCAAAACCCCCCGAATGGCCAGTGACCGTGCCCGGGCGGGGCGGTACACATGAGGCATGCAGTGACGGGAACTTCACCTTTCACCGCATCTCGCGGGTGAGGGCGGCGGACACCGGGGATAGAGGATCGCCGGTGGATGAGATGGTTCGGGGGGTCCATCTCATCTGGTCCGCCGCCCCCCGCGGCACTCATCGGCCTAGCGGCCGTCCCCGGTCACGGTGATCTTCAACGTGATGGTGCGCTCCGGGCTCGTCTGACCAGGCCCGAAGAAACCCACCACGCCGGTGGTCTTCATGTCCTCGGCCAGGCCGAGGATCGGCACCCAGGCCGTGCGGGGCGATCCCGGGGCGGCGCCCTTCTTGGCCGGCATCAGGCGCACGGCGAGGCCCTTGGCCACCGTGGCGTCGGGCTTCGTGACCCACTTCCATGCGTATCCGGTGCCGGAGTTGACCTTGCCGAGGATCACCTTGGCGATGTTGCCTGCCTGGACGTTCACCACGCGGTTGGTGTTGGGGACCTGGGTGCTGCCCTGGCCGAGGGCAATGGAACCTGCAGCCAGCGGCACAAGTGCCGCGCCGGCCACGGCGATGAGAGCGCGCTTCACGGGTTTCCTCCGTGGTGAGGGATGACGTTGGCGGCGAGAATAAGGCCTGCCGCGGCGCGCCGGGCGGAACCCGGGTGCGCCGGAGGGGAAAGCCCTACGTGGCGGGCGCTGCCGCGGCGAGGCGCCGCGCGAGGTCGCCCGAGCGGTCGAGGGCCCTGAGGGAGTCGAACCCCCCGATGGGGTCGCCGTCGATCACCACCTGCGGGAACGTGCGACCGCCTCCGCTCTCGGCCTGCAGCCGGTCACGTGCGCCGTCGCTGAACATGTTGATGCGCACCTCGTCGAATTCGATGCCGCGGCGGCGCAGCAGCGACTTCGCCCCCACGCAGTAGAGGCAGAACGGCGTGGCGTACACGGTGACCCGGGCCATGCCTGCA
>CAIYRJ010000345.1 GCA_903928615.1 uncultured Actinomycetes bacterium
CCTCCCACAGCATCCAGATGCCGGCGAAGATGAACCACACGGCCATGATGAGCTCGGCAGTGGCGCGGGTCTCCACCGGGGTGCCGCGCCAGTCGAAGAACAGCAGCACGGCCTGCACGATCTGCACGCCGGCGGCCACGGCCACGGCGGGCCACGTGATGCCGAGCAGCCCCTTCTGGCCCGGGTTCATCTCGGCGATGCCCGGGATCTCCATCTCGGGGTCCACGGGATTGATGCGCCCGCTCGCGATGAGTCGCCCGCGCACCCAGATTCCGATTCCCAGCACCACCAGGCCCGCGATCGCGCCGATGATGAACGAGGTGAGGGCCACGCCGGCAGGGGTGCCCCCCGCCACGCGCATGGCGTTGTACACCACCACCCACCCGATGAGGATGGCGGAGAGGGACCATGAGATGAGGCGGCCGGGGGCCAGGCTCACGTGCGCTCCGCCTGCCCGCCGTCCACCACGAGGCACTGTCCCGTGACGTATTCGGCGCTCACGAGGTAGAGCATGGCATCCACGACGTCGCCCGGGGTGCCAACCCGGCCGAGCACGGTCTCGGCGGCCACGTTGGCCTCCACCTGGGCGCTGGAATCATCGGGCATCAGCACCGGGCCGGGGATGATGGCGTTGGTGAGCACGTCGGGCGCGTAGGCCTGCGCGAGGATGCGCGTGAGCATCACGAGCCCCGCCTTGCTCACCGAGTGCGGCGCGCGATGGGGCCACGGGCGCAGGCCCGCGACGTCGCCGATGTTCACGATGCGGCCGAAGCCCCGGCCGGCCATGGCCTGCCCCAGCGCCTGCGAGAGGAACATCGGCGCGGTGAGGTTGGTGGCCATGGCGCGATCCCACATGGCGCGGTCCACCTGGTCGAACGGCGCGCTCTCCCAGGTGCTGGCCGAGTTGATGAGGATGTCCACGCCGCCGAGCGCCTGCTCGGCCTCGGCCGCCAGCGCCTCGGCTGCGCCCGGCTCGCCGAGGTCGGCCTGCAGCACCACGGCGTTCACACCCCGCTCGCGGCAGGCGGCGGCCAGCGCCTCGGCGTCATCGGCCGACGAGCGGTGATGGATCGCCACGTCCACCCCGCTCGCCGCAAGCGCAGACACCATCGCCGCGCCCACGCGGCGCGCGCCGCCCGTCACCAGGGCGTGCTTTCCGGCGGGATCGATCACGCCGCCACCCCGGGGTGACTGTCACCAGCGCCGCCATCGCCGATGCCCATGAGGCGGGCCATGCCACGAGCCGCGCGGCCGCGGTGGCTGATGGCGGCCTTCTCGTCGCGGGTCATCTCGGCCAGCGTGCGATCGTCGGAGAGCGGCCGGAACACCGGGTCGTACCCGAAGCCGTCGCTGTCGGATGCCTCGCGCGTGATCTCCCCCGGCAGCACCCCGGCGCTGATGAGCACCGCGCCATCGGGGGCGATGCAGTAGAGCACGCACCCGAAGGCGGCCCCGCGCTGGTGACTGTCACCAAGTTCCTTGATCAGCAGGTTGCAGTTGTCCGCGTAGGTGGCGTCGGGGCCGGCGTAGCGCGAGGAGTAGACGCCCGGGCGGCCGCCCAGCGCATGCACGAACAGGCCGGAGTCGTCGGCCATCACCCAGGCGTCGGCCGGGGCGTCGGGGCG
>CAIYRJ010000346.1 GCA_903928615.1 uncultured Actinomycetes bacterium
CCGCACCTAGGGCACCGCACTTAACAATTCCCCCGCTCGCCTCTCTGCGGCCGTAACATGCGGGGATGCGCCCCCTGCTCCTCCTCCTGCTCGGCGTGCCCCTGCTCGCGGCGCTTCCCGGCTGCGGCGGTGACCTTGATGGCACCGTATCGGTGGCGGGGTCGTCCACCCTGCTCCCGGTGATGTCCTCGGCGGCGGGGACGTTCTCGGCCGCGAATCCCCTGTCCCGGGTGAACCTCGAGATGACCGGCACCGGGGCGGGCTTCACGGCACTGTGCGATGGCATCGCGGACATCGCCGGGGCGAGTCGCGAGATCTCGGACGACGAGACGGCTCGCTGCGAGGCAGAGGGCAAGAAGGTGGTGCGCCTGCTCCTGGCCCGTGACGCCCTGGTGTTCTTCACCGGGGCATCGAACGCCCGGCCGGCATGCGTGACCCTCCCGGACCTCTACGCGATGGTGGGCCCGGAGTCGGTGGGGGTGGCGCGCTGGTCGGACGCCCGGCGACTCGCGAAGTCGCTGGGCTCGACCACGCCGCTTCCGAATGCGCGGCTCCTGGTGGTGAGCCCCGATGCGGCATCGGGCACCAGGAAGCTCGTTGAGGAGATCGTGGTGAAGCCCAGCGCCGAGAAGCGCGGGAAGGACGCCGCGATCCGCCAGGACGCCACGCGCGTGGCGAGCGATCAGGTGATGCTGGCGCAGGTGGTGCGCGCGCCCACGGCGCTTGCCTTCGCCGGCTACGCCACCATGCGCCCCTGGGAGGGCACGGTGCGCGCCATCGAGGTGGATGGCGCCAAGGGGTGCGTGGCGCCGAAGCCCGAGACCATCCGCGACAGCACGTATCCCCTGGCGCGTTCGCTCTACATGTACGTGGACGCCGAGTCGCTGCGCGACGACCCCACGGTCGCGGCCTTCGCTGAGCAGGTGGTGGCGACGGCCGCCGCGGATGACGAGGGCTCCGTCCCGCTCGGCCCAGAGGCGGTTGCGGCCACGCGCAACGCGCTTGGCGCGGCGGCCGGAGGGGACCTCACGGGCACATGACCGACTACCTCGTGTCGCTCAACGAATGGGTGATGGTGCCCCTCATCATCCTGCTCACGGTCGGGGCGAGCGCCGCGATGATGTGGGCGTTCGCGCGGTACATCCGTGGTGGTAACCGCGAGAGGGCGGGCACGACCGCAGCCGCGTACATGACGGCGCTCGGCAGCCTCTTCGCGATCCTCACGGGTTTCCTCATCAACAGCGAGTACTCCACGCTGCGCGACACCCAGCGCATCGTGGGGCAGGAGGTCGCGGCCGCGAGCCGCCTCGCCTACGCCAGTGCGAGCCTGCCGGCCGCGGACGCCGAGCTCATGCAGGACGCCCTCGCTGAGTACCTCGATGACGTCCAGGTGGGCGAGTGGCAGGCCCTCGCGAGCGGGGCCGCGGCGCGGTCGCCCGCCATCGACAGCCTGCGCGAGCTCGAGCGCCGCGTGTCCCGCCTGTCGGACCGCGCCTACGTGCAGAGCGCCGAGCAGTCGGCGCTGGGCGCCGCGCTCGACGGCATCACCAGCGCGCGCCGCCAGCGGGTGGTGATCGCCTCGCAATCGCTGCCCATCGCGCTCTTCTCGCTCTCGGTAATCGCCGGCATCGCCCTGGTGGCCAACAGCCTGCTGGTGTCGCTGCGCGCCGGACCCCGCTTCGGCTGGGTGGCGCTCGGCATCGTGCTGGTGGTGGCGCTCGACCTGGCGGCGATCCTCGCCATCAGCGCACCCTTCCGCGGCGCTTTCCAAGTGGATGTCGCACCGGTGGCGGAGCTCGCTGCAGAGTTGCGCGCGGGCCAGTACCTCGACTGGGTGACGATCCGATGAGCAGGCTGCGCTCGCTCGCACTCGGCCTCGCGGTGGCCGCCCTCGCCGGGGCGGGCATCGTGGTTGCCGGGTGCGGGGGCGAGCCGTCGGCCCAGCAGGCTGTGCAGGCGGAGTGCGCCGCCGACAAGGATGCCTGCGTGGAGGTGGGGGTGGGGCGCCCGATCTACCTGGGCACCCTGTTGTTCGAGGAGGACTCCGCCGGCCTCGACTCCACGCGCGCCGTGGAGCTGGCGGTCGACTACCTGGACGGCGCAGTCGCCGTTGGGCACGCAGGTGAGCGTGCCCGACATGCCCTGGTAGCCCTCCACATCGAGCATCGAGCGCCGCAGCTCCGCACGGTTGATGAGCAGGCGACCGCCCGGCAGCTCCACTGACGCCCGCCGGATCGCGCCGAACAGCAGGTTGGCGGCGTCGTACGAGGTCGCGTGGAACACGCTCGGTGGCGCCTCGCCGTAGGCCTGGCGGTAGGCCGGGATGAAGAACCGGTCGTAGAAGGGATCGGCGCGCAGGTCGCCGGCGTCCGGGCCGGACGCGTACACGCCGTCGGCGGCATCGCCCATGCCCTCCAGCGCATCACGGGCCTGGCAGGCCTCCGACACCACGATGCGGGTCCCCGCGAGCGCGGGCGTGGCCCGGATGGCCCGCACGGCGGCCGGGCAGGCCGGGGCGAATGCGGGCACGAAGATCACCTGCGGGCGCGCGGGCGCCATCTTCGCCACGGCGCGATCGGGCGAGCCGCGCAGGGAC
>CAIYRJ010000347.1 GCA_903928615.1 uncultured Actinomycetes bacterium
CCCGCCCGCATCCGGCGAGCGCGTGCAGGCTGCCTGCACGCCCCAATGACGCGGCAGGAACCGAACCTACGCCCAGGAGGTTATGAGTTTCCTCCCATGACCGACTGATCCACCCAAGGTCTCGCTCAATGCTGGCAGCCCGGCCCAGGCAAGGCGCTCCCGGTAAGTCGGCTGGTTGCCTAGCCGGTGACGGGCAGCGAGGGCATCGCCGCACGCAGCACGGTGATGCGGCGGCTCGACTGCGCCACCACGCCGGCGGGGCCGCGGGCGGTGGTGGTGACGAGCCACGATCCACGGCTGAGCCGGATGGTGCAGCGGTAGGTGCGTTGCTGAACTGCGCCGGTCTGCGGGTCGCGCACGGCGGAGATGGCGCATGCGCCCCGGGTGGAACTGCCGCGCGCGGCGGTTTCGGCCTTGCCGGTGCCGACGGGGCCAGAGCGCGCGGTCTGGATGATCTGCGTGGCACCCTCCGGCACCGCGCCCGAGGTGGTCGTGACGCCGCCCCTCGACCGCGAGGTGAAGCGCAGCGGCGGGGGAGCTGCGGCACCGGCCACGGGGGTGGGAGCCGGTGCGGTAGGCGTGCCTGCCGGCGTCGTCGGGGTGCTGCCTGCCGCCGGCGTGCCCTCCTCGGTGCCGGGGTTGCCGCTGCCTGGGGTGGGGGCGGCGTCGGTGGTGGCGGTCGCCGTGGTCGAGGCGGTGCCTGTTCCCATGCCGTTCGTGGCCCTCACGGTGACCGAGTACGCGGTGCCCGCGTCGAGTCCGGGGATGGTGCAGGTGGTGGTGGCGCTGCTGCAGGTGGCGCCACCCGGGGTGGCCGTGGCGGTGTATTCGGTGATGGTGGCGCCGCCGTCGGCTGCGGGCGCCGTCCAGCCGACGTCGATCGCGCCGGTGCCTGATGCCGTTGCCGTGACCCCCGTTGGCGCACCGGGGGCCTGGGTGAGGATGCTGGCGGCGTATGCCGACCCGGTGGTGGAGTACACGGCCACGAGCCGACCCCGCTCGTCACCCGCCATGCCGCGCACCGTCGCCGCGCCACCGGCCGTGATGACGGCGGCGGCGCCGAGCGGGTCGACGGCCTTGATGGCGGTGTTGTCGCGCAGCACGTAGTGCGCACCGCCCAGGGCATCGACTCCCGGCATGGGCGCGCCGATCGTGGCTGCGGGGCTCATGTTGAACACCTGTGTGGTGGCCCACGTTCCCGCAGCGCCGCTGGACCACTTCGCGGTGTAGTCGTACGAGTAACAGAACATCCCGCACGACGTGGCCTGGCGCCATGCGCCCGCCACCGCGGGCGCGTAGGAGGATGCCGACAGCCGGACGCCTGATTGGGTGGATGTCCCCGAGGCGTCGACGATGGCCGGGTCGCCCCACGACCCCGCCGTACGCGTGCGGGAGGTGACGGCGCCCCCCGTTGTCGACCACAGTGCGGTGGCGGCGCCGTCGCCCGCGACCACCAGTTGCTGGCCGTAGCTGGTGCTTCCGCTCGCGGTGAGGTTCTGCGCGTGCTGCCAGTTGCCCGAGGCATCCAGGTAGGCCACGCGCATGGTGTCGCTCACCTGCATGCGCACCCAGGTTCCGCCCTGGCCATCCTGTGCCACCCCGAACATGCTTCGACTGTCGTCGCAGTCGAGACCTGCCCCGGGGACGGTCGCCGGGCTGCTCCACGTGCCCGCCACGCGGCGGACGACGGTGGGCACGCGGCCCGGGCAGAGAGCGACGGCGATGTCGCCGTTGGGGCCGCGCGCGATGCCCTGCAACTTGTAGTTGGCGTGCAGCAGCGCGGAGATACGCCCCTCGGATGTCCACGTGCCGTTCGCCTCGCGAACCGCGGCGAACGCCTCGGTGCGGCCACTCCCGTTGGGCTTGCGCCACACCGCCACCGCCTTGCCTGTGCCGTCCCATGAGACCATCGGGTCGTCGGCCCCGGCGGCGTCGAGATAGCTGGTGCTCCAGCTGCCGCTCGAGAGCACCGCCACTGCGGGCCGCGAGCCACCGGCGTTGGCGTTGACGGCGGCCACCACGGTGCCGTCGGGAAGCGGGGCCACCGAGACGTCGTCCTCGTACCAGCCGCCGGCACCGCTCGGCAGCGGCAGGGTGGCCGGAGCCGACCACCCGGCCAGCGCGGGCCCGGCGAAGGCGAGCAGCGCGAGGGCGCCCGCGGGCAGGATGGCGCGGCTCATGATGCCGCGCGGGGTGCGTCCGGCGACGGCGCGGCGGGGGGTGGGCGTGGAGGGGCTGGGGCTGGTCTCGAAGGGGGCGATACCCCGAATCTAGGCGAGCCCTGCCTGTGCTGCCCGCGGTGTGGGCGGGAAGTAGCAAGCGAAATGCCCGCACAACCGAATGGGCGCGGCAGGACTCGAACCTGCGACCCAGGGATTATGAGTCCCCTGCTCTGACCAGCTGAGCTACGCGCCCGGACGCTGACGCGATGATGCCACCCACGGCGGTGTCGCGCGGTGGCCTCTCGTCC
>CAIYRJ010000348.1 GCA_903928615.1 uncultured Actinomycetes bacterium
CGCCCCATGCAGGGTCGTCATGGTGATGGTCGATGTTGATGATCGGGCTGCCGAGCGTGGCGGGGTCGTCATCGCACACCCTGTGCGATGTGGCGGCGTCGACGCTCACCAGCACGCGCTCGCCGGCGTCCTCGATCGTGCCCGCCTGCACGGCCTCCCCGGGGGCGAGCATCCATGCGAGGTCCGGCGGCAGGCCCGGGCCGTCCACATGCCACATCAGCACGTCGTGCCCCTGCGAGCGCAGCAGCCGCGCCATGGCGATCATCGAGCCCGCGGCGTCGCCATCCGGCTTGCGGTGGGTGGTCACGGTGAACTTCCGGGGCGCCCCGCCGAGGACCTCGGCGATGCGGTCCACGCCCACGCGCTCGCCCTCGGGGCGGTTGTGGTGCGCGTGGTGGGTCATGCCTCGCCGTCCGGGCGGGGCTCCCCCGGGTCACCCGCGTCAGGACCGAATGAGTCGGCGGGCGCCACCTCGTCGATCAGCGCGGTGAGCCTGCGGGCCTGGTCCTGCAGCTCGTCACGAACGAACACCAGCTGGGGCGTGTTGCGCGAGCGCAGGGCCCGGCCCACCTTGCCCTGCAGCACCCCTCGGGCGGCCTCGAGCCCGGCGGCCGCGCCGTCGGCACGCGTGGGGTCGAGGACGGTCCAGTACACCTTCGCGCGGGCCAGATCGGGGGAGGTCTCCACGGCGGTGACCGTCACCATCTGAAGGCGCGGATCGGCGAGATCGGTAAGGAGCGCCCCGCCCACCACCTCGCGGATGGCCTCGTTGGCCCGACGCTGCCTCTGGCGCGGCGCGCTCATGAGAAATCCTCCTCGATGTCCAGCACCTCGCGATCCTCCGAGATCACCTGCCACTCCGGGTCGGTGGCCAGGCGCCTCGAGGCGCGCTCGAGCTGGTCGGCGGCCTCACCGGCCTCGCGGGCCACCACGGCCAGCGAGATCCTGCACCTCTGCCAGAGGTCATGGTGGTCCACCTCGGCCACGCTCGCGCCCACGTGGCGCGCGAGCCCCTGCTTCACGCGCAGCACCTCGCGGCGCTTCTGCTTGAGCGACTGCGCCTCGGGCAGGTGGAGGTCGACGGTCAGGATGCCCACGAACCCTGCTCCCACGGGAGGCCGGGCCCGGCTCGCCTACTCGGCGGGCTCCGCCGTCGCAGGCGCGGCAGCGGGGGCCGGGGCGGCGGCCTGCGCGGTGCGCGCGACCTCCTTGAGCTCGAAGACCTCGATCTCGTCCCCCTCCTTGACGTCGTTGTAGTCCTCGAGCAGCACTCCGCACTCGAAGCCCTGCTGCACCTCACGGACGTCCTCATCGATGCGCCGGAGCGAGCCGATCTTGCCTGCGTGCACAACCGTGCCATCGCGCACGAGGCGGCAGTCGGCGCCGCGGCGCACCGTGCCCTCGGACACGTAGCAGCCCGCGATCGTGCCCAGGCGGCTGGCCTTGAACGTGGCGCGCACCTCGAGCGAGCCCATGGACTCCTCGACGATGTCCGGCTCGAGCATGCCGACGAGGGCGTCGCGGACGTCCTCGATGGCGCGGTAGATCACGCGGTAGGTGCGGATGTCCACGCCCTCGCGCTCCGCCAGCACCTTGGCCTCGGGACGCGGACGGACGTTGAACCCGATGATGATCGCCTGCGAGGCGGCCGCGAGCATGACGTCGCTCTCGTTCACGGCGCCCACGCCCGTGTGGATGATGCGCAGGCGCACCTCGGTCTGCTCCACCTTCTCGAGGGCGTCCTGCAGCGCCCCCACGGAACCCTGGACGTCGCCCTTGATGATGAGGTTGAGCTCCTTGAGCCCGCCCTCCTGAATGCGCGCGAAGAGGTCCTCGAGCGACACCGGGCGCCGGTTGGCCAGCTCCTCGGACCGCAGCCGCTGGCTGCGGGTGGCCGCGATCTGGCGCGCGAGGCGCTCGTTCTCGACCACGCGGAACTTCTCGCCGGCGTCCGGCACCCCATCGAGGCCCAGGATCTCCACCGGCACCGACGGCGTGGCCACGTCGAGCGGCTCGCCGTTGTAGTCGAGCATCGCGCGCACGCGGCCGAAGGTCTCGCCCACCACGAGGATGTCGCCCACCCGCATGGTGCCGCGCTGCACGAGCAGCGTGCACACCGGGCCACGCCCCGGGTCAAGGCGCGACTCCACCACGGTGCCCGACGCCTCGGCGCTGGGGTTGGCCTTGGGGTCGGCATCCGCGTCGGCCACCAGCAGCACCGTCTCGAGGAGGTCCTCCAGGCCGTCGCCGCGCTGGGCGGAGACGTTGACGAACTCGGTGCCGCCGCCCCAGTCGGTGGGGATCACCTCGCGGGAGGAGAGCTCCTGCTTCACCTTGTCGGGGTTGGCGTTTTCCTTGTCGATCTTGTTGATCGCCACGACGAAGGGCACCTCGGCGGCCTTCGCATGGTCGATCGCCTCGATCGTCTGGGGCATCACGCCGTCGTCGGCGGCCACCACGATCACGGCGACATCGGTGATCTTCGCGCCGCGGGCACGCATGGCGGTGAACGCCTCGTGGCCCGGGGTGTCGAGGAAGGTCACCTCGCGCTCGTTGTGGTGCACCTGATACGCGCCGATGTGCTGGGTGATGCCACCGGCCTCCCCGGCGGCCACCTCGGTGCGGCGGATGGCGTCGAGCAGCGAGGTCTTGCCGTGGTCGACGTGGCCCATAACGGTCACCACGGGAGCACGCGCGATGAGGTCGGCCGGGTCGTCCTCGACGACAACCTCGAGGTCGGGCTCCTCCTCGGCGTGGATGATGTTGATCTTGCGCTCGATATCCGCGGCGATGAGCTCGATGGCGTCATCGGACATCGACTGCGTGATGGTCACCAGCTCGCCTACGGTCATCATGAACTTGATGATCTGGGCCGTCGGGATTCCCAGTGCCTCGGCGATGTCCTTGACCGTCGCCCCCGACCGGATGTCGGCGGGCGGCAGGTCGGCCTGGTTGACCGGGACCTGTGCCTGGGCGTCGGACTGCTCCTTGCCCCCGCCACGGCGATCGCGCCTGTCACGACCACCGCCTCCCTGGCGGCGACCGGCCTGGGCGTCGATGACCACGCGGCGCTTGCGGCCACGCCCGCCACCGCCGGGGCGGCCGATGCCGCCCGTCCCGCGCGGCGGCAGCGTGCCGGAACGGCCACGATCACCGGGCATGCCGGAGCCGGGCGGACCGGCATAGTCGCTGCGGGGAGCCGCGGGCTCCGGCGGCGGGGGCGGCGGTGAGTCACGCCGAGGCGGCGGCAGCACGATCTTCTCGGGCGCGCGCTTGGGCGGGATGCGCTCCTCCACCTTCGGCGTGTCGGCAGCCGGCTCAGCGGGCGCGGCCTCGGCCTCGGCCTCCGGGGCGGCCGCAGCAGCAGCGGCCTCGGCGGCCTCGGCGGGCTCGACGGCCGCGGGCAGCTCGGGCGCCGGCTCCTCTGCTGCCGGCGCCGGCGTCGCCGCGACGGGCTCGGCCACGGGCTCCGACGGCACGGGGGCCTCTGCAACGGGTGCGGGCTCCTCTGCCACCGGGGCGGGGACCTCAACGACGGGCACGGGCTCCTCGGCGGCGGGCGCGGCGGCCTCGACCGCCTGCTCCACGGCCACCGGTTCCGGCGCGGCCTTCTTCGGCGTGGCCTTCTTCGGGGCGGGTGCGGCCTCCGGCTCGGGCGCCGCCTCCACAGGGGCGGCTTCCTCGGGCGCCGTCGGGGCGGAATCCTCCGCGGTGGCGTCGGCCTTCTTCTTGCGCGGCGCCGCCTTCTTCTTCGGCTCCGGCTGGGGCATCTCGCCCTCGGGCCTCGGATTCCGGTTCGGCGAGAGGATGTGCATCGCCCAGGCAACATCCACGGTGGATGACGCGGTCTTCACGTCCATCCCGGCCCGCTGCAGGCGCGCGAGCACGTTGGCGCTCGGCAGCCCCTCTTCCTTCGCGATCTCGTAGACCCGCTTCTTCTCGCTCATCAGCTGCTCACCCCCGTTCCGTCGCCCACCTCGTCAACCAGACCAGCACCTGCCGTCACCTGCGCCCGCGCACCACGCGCGAAGGCCCGCCGCTCCAGTGCCCGCTGCACGCACTCGCGCGCGCGGCAGGTGTAGAGCCCCCGTCCCCCGAGGTCGCCCCGCTGATCGCGCACCACCACTAGCGCACCCTCCCGCAAAACCGCGGTGAAGCGCACGAGATCGGGCTGCGGCGCACGGCGACCGCACCCGAGGCACATGCGCTCGGGCACATGGCGGATGGCACGCGCGGCATCACTCGTTCGTCGCCTCCCCATCCGCATCCGCGGCCGGGGCGCCCTCGTCGGGCACCGCCACGGCCGCTGCCTCCCCTGCCGCGGCCTCTTCGACGGCATCCTCGACAGCATCGGCCACTGCCTCTGCCTCGGCCTCGGCCACCGGGTCGGCCACGATCTCCTCCTGGGGGCCATCCTCGACCACGTCCGCGACGTCGGCCTCAACCTCTGCCTCGAGCGCGGCCGCAGCCGCAGCCTCGTCGGCGGCGCCGTCGTCGGCCGGGGCCAGCGTCGGCGGGTTCGGCTGGGGCAGGTCGTGCCCGGGCAGCGCGCAGTGACGGGTACCCGGCACCACGGCGTTCGGACAGCGCCGACCGTTCTGCAGGATGTGCATGCAGCGCTGCACGCCGCCCTCGAGCTCGTCCGAGAACTCGTCGCCCTCCTCCTCGGAGGCGAAGGTCGACTCGCTCTTGATGTCGATGCGCCAGCCGGTCAGGCGCGCGGCCAGGCGGGCGTTCATGCCCTCCTTGCCGATCGCGAGCGACAGCTGGTCGTCCGGGACGATCACCGTCGCCTGGCGCGCCTCGTCGTCGACGATCACCTCGCGCACGCGGGACGGCGACAGCGCCTTGGCCACGTAGCGCGCCGGCTCGTCGTTGAACGGGATGATGTCGATCTTCTCGCCGCGCAGCTCGGACACCACCATGCGCACGCGGGACCCGCGCGGGCCCACGCATGCGCCGACGGGATCCACGCCCTGCACGTTCGAGATGACGGCGATCTTCGAGCGCCACCCGGCCTCGCGCGCCACGTTCCTGATCTCCACCAGGCCGTCGGCGATCTCGGGGACCTCGAGCTCGAACAGTCGCTTGATGATCTCGTCGGAGCGGCGGCTCAGGATGACCTGCGGGCCCTTGTTCGAGGCCCGCACGTCGACGATGACGGCCTTGATGCGGGCTCCGTGGTCGTAGCGCTCGCCGGGCACCTGCTCGCTCGCGGGGAGGAGCGCCTCCACCCGACCGAGGTCGACCAGCGTGTAGCGGTGATCGGACTGCTGGATGATGCCGTTGACCACCTCGCCCACGCGGTCGACGTACTCCTCGTACATCATCTCGCGCTCTGCCTCGCGGATGCGCTGCAGGATGACCTGCTTGGCCGTCTGCGCGGCGATGCGACCGAAGTTGTCGGTGGTGACGCTCACGGGGCGGATCTCGTCCGGCCCGTAGGCCGACCAGTCGATGTCCGGCGGCGGCGGCTCGAACTCCTCGGGGTCGACCCCCTCGGGGATCTCCGGCTCGGGCCGGGGAAGCGTCTTGAGCTCCACGCCCTCCGCCAGCACCAGCTGGTTCACCTGCATCTCGCCGGTCTCGCGGTCGATGTCCACCCGGGCCCACTCCACTGCCCCGGGGGTCTTCCGGTAGGCGGCCAGGAGGGCGTCCTCCAGCGCCACGAGGAGGGTCTCGGAATTGATCCCCTTCTCGCGCTCGATCTGCTTGATCGCCTCGATGATCTCGCGGTTCAACTCAGGCTCCTGCCGTCACTCGCCACATTGGTTCCTCTTCACCATCCTGCCCCTGCGCACCGCTTCGCGCGGCACCACGATGACCCCCGCCGGGGTGTCGACCGTGAGGGCATCGTCGCCCACCTCGGTGAGCGTCCCCGACACCGACTTGCCCGCGCCGGGAATGCTCCCGGGCTCGACAGCCAACTTCACCGTCTCGCCGATGGCGGCGACATAGTGATCGGTGGTCCGGAGCGGCGGCTCCGGCCCCGGGGATGATACTTCCACCGCGTAGCGGTCGCGAAGGCCGGCGTCGTCGAGCACCCGCGTCACCTGCGCGCAGAGCTCGTGGTCGACGCGCACCGGGTGAGCGATGACCACCTGCAGCACGCCAGAACCCGCGCGGCCCCCGACGCCCACGGCGCGGAGGTCCACCTCGGGAAGGCGCTCCGCAAGGAGCTCCTCCACCTGCTGCTCGATCGCTGTCGCCGTCTCGGCCGTGCCCGCCTCCGAAATGCCAAAGAAAAAGCGGGTCTCCCGACCCGCTCCACCGGGTGCCGCCTGTGTGCTGCCAGCAGCTCCGCAAAGGTATCACACGGCCCCCGGCCGTCAGGAGCCCCCGCGCGCCTCCCCTGACCGGTTCCGGCGGCCCGTGAGGGACGCCGAGTCGAGCACCAGCGTCACCGGTCCGTCGTTGACGAGCGACACCTCCATCATCGCCCCGAATACACCCGTCGCCACGCCGATGCCGTTGGTCGCGAGCCGTTCCGCGACGTCCTCCACGAGGGGCTCGGCCGACTCCGGGCGGGCCGCTGCGGCCCACGACGGGCGATTTCCCCGGCGCACGTCGCCCATGAGGGTGAACTGGCTCACCACGAGCACCTCGCCGCCCACGTCGGCGAGCGCCCTGTCGAAGCCGCGCCCCTCCTCGCCCGGGAACAGCCTCAGGGCGGCAACCTTCTCGGCCATGCGGTGGGCGATGTGGACGTCGTCGCCATCCTCCACCCCGACGAGCAGCAGGTACCCGGCGCCGATGCGCGCCACCTCGCGCCCATCCACCGCCACGGCCGCCTGGCTCACCCGCTGCAGCACCATCCGCACGCGTCCATGGTACGAGCGCCGCGCGGTACGGTGCCCCCATGTCCGATGGCGCGGCACTCGTGCAGGTATGGCTCGACCGCATCGGGGTGGACGTCGAGCGCATGGGGCCGGCCGACTGGTCGATCCGGGTGCCGTCCGCCAAGCGGGGCATCGTCGCCGTGGCCGCTCATGCAGGCGAGCGCACCCTCGAGATGCGGGCATTCTTCATGCGCGGCCCCGACCGGGCGCACGCGGACGTCTACCTCAGGGCGCTGCGGAAGAACCTCGACATGCGCCACTGGCGCTTCGCTGCGGACGACGCAGGGGACCTCTGGATGGTTGCCGAGGCCGAGACGGCCGTGCTCGGCGCGGATGGCCTGGACGGCCTGCTCGGCCTGCTCTCCACCTACGTGGACGAGAGCTTCGAGGGAATCCTCCGGCTGGGCTTCGAGGTGCCCGAGGGCCAGGGAGTGGGCCCTCCCCCGCACGCGACCAACTACGCCAGCTTCGACCCGAGGCAGCGCGCCAGCTCGTAGTGCCGCTCGGCGCGGTCGTCCTCGCCCATACCCCGGTACGCGCGCCCCAGGCAGTAGTGCGCGTAGTGGTCGGTGGGCTGGATCTCCACCGCCACCTCGAACTCCTCAGCCGCGCGCTCGAACTGCCGGGTGGAGAGATAGGCGCGCCCGAGCGCCTCGCGGATCGAGGCCTTGTCGGGCTCGAGCTTCTTGGCCTGCTCGAGCGCAACGGCCGCGGGATGGAAGTCACGCGTCTCCATGAGCTCCATGCCCCGCTGGAACCACTCGTATGCGCCCACGCCCTCGCTCATGGCAATCACGATACCGCCTCGTGAGGCGCCGCTGCAGGGCCTGCGTTCCCACGCCGGCCCTCCCGCAGGGCGGCGGCCGGCGACGAACCGGCCCCGGCTAGGTGCGGCTTGGCAGGGCCTCGACGAGCGGCGTGGCGGAGTCGAGGATGCGCTCCGCGCACTGGCGCTTGCTCATTCGCGGCAGTGCCTGCTCCGACTCGCCCGGGCCGATGATGGTGATGATGTTGTCGGCGCCCTCGAACGCCGCTCC
>CAIYRJ010000349.1 GCA_903928615.1 uncultured Actinomycetes bacterium
ACGTAGGCGACGCGGCGCACCCCGCATCCCTTGAGCGCCATGATGGCTACGGCGGTGTCGTTGTAGACCCCGAAGCCATTCATCTTGTGCGGCAGGCCGTGGTGCGCGCCGCCCGCGGGCACGATGGCGCGCAGGGCCTCCCCACTGCCCACCATGGTTCCCGCCAGCCACGCGGCGGCGGCGAGGCGCGCGGAGTCGTGGTGCATATTCGGGTAGGGGTGCACATCGGGGGTCACCCCCCACTGCCGGGCCTCCGGGGCGGCGGCGAGCACGGGCTTCGCGCTGAACACCTGGATCGCCCTGATGAACGCGGGCGCGAACATCGTGGCCAGCTGCGCATCCGGCATCGGACCCGGTGCGTCCACCACGCGCACGCCCTGGGCATCGAGCACGCCGGACTCCCGCGCGAGCGCAACCGCGAGCTGGTGCCTGCGGCGATCGGCCGGGTGGTCGGCGTAGTCCATGCCGAGCTCATCCGCATGCACCACGGCGAGGCGGATGGTCATCCCTCCCCCATCATCCGAGCATACGCCCGGCGCGCGGGCGGACGGGCGGCGGTACGATCGGGTCATGGGAACCGAACGACGCCACGAGATCGAGGCCGCCATCGAGCGGCACCTCCGTGCATCCGGGGAGCCGGTGCGCGAAGCCTTCCTCTTTGAGCGCGTGAAGGCCGACGGCATCGACGTGGCGCCGGACGACTTCGTCGCCGTGCTGGTGCGCCTCGAGGTGGAGGGTCACGTGCACATGGACCCCGTGCACGACGAGGTGCGCGACCCCGAGCCATTCGCGCCCAGGTTCTGGCGCATCATCGAGTAGCCGGTGGCACCGGCTCGGTGAGCCGGATCACGAACAGTCGGTTCCAGAACTTCCCGGTCACGGCGACGTGGCCGGTCACGGGGTCGCGCGCGATGCCGTTCAGCACGTCGACGTCCTCCTGCACCCGCTTGCGCAGGGACGACAGGTCGAGCCACGCGCGCACCCGGCCGGACGCCGGATCGATGAGCGCGATGTCCTCCGATGGCCACACGTTCGCCCACAGGACACCGCCCAGCATCTCGAGCTCGTTGATGCCGCTCACGGGCCGGCCGGCGTCCCTGACGACCACCGATTTGGTCACCCGCAGGTCGGGCGTGCGCAGCCACCGGAGCCTGGGCGTGCCGTCGCTCGCGAGCAGGCGACCGCCCTGCACCGTGAGTCCCCAGCCCTGGAAGGGGTAGGTGACGCGTGATGCGGGCGCCAGGGTGGTGGGCGAGAACGAGAACGCCACCCCGTCGTAGAAGGTGAGGTGCCAGGCGGTGCCCCGGAACACCGTGACGCCCTCCGCCCAGAGCGGCAGCGGGATGACCCGGCGATCGAGCACCCTCCCGGATCGCGGGTCGACCTTTCGCACGGTGGACTCCACCGTGCCGCCGGGGCAGCACGCGCCGGTGGTCTCGATCAGGAGGTCCCCGAAACGCACGAGGCCCTGCGTGAACGCACCCGGATCATGTGGCCGGGTATCGACGAGGCGCCAGCCGATCGTGGGTGCTGCGGTGGCCACGGACGCGCCGACGAGGGCGATCGCGCCCACTGCGGCCGCGCTCGCGGCGATCACCCTGGGCAGGCGCTGTCCGGCTCTCTTCACGCCCGGATTATTCCCCGCCTGCGCGCCGGTGACATCGGGGGCGGGTGTACGGCGCCGCATCTTCGCGGGGGAAGCGCGCCAGACAGGATTCGAACCTGTGACCTTCGGTTTCGTAGACCGACGCTCTATCCGACTG
>CAIYRJ010000350.1 GCA_903928615.1 uncultured Actinomycetes bacterium
CCTCGGTGGGCGCGCTCGCGGCTAGCCTCAGGGCGTGGCCGCAGCCCTTGACTGGCTCACCCGTCCGTGCGTGATGGGCATCCTCAACGTGACGCCCGACTCCTTCAGCGACGGGGGCGAGCACGTGGACCCCGCGCGGGCCGTGGCGGCGGCGCGCGCCATGGCTGCGGGTGGCGCGGCCATCGTCGATATCGGCGGCGAGAGCACGCGCCCCGGTGCGCCGGCGGTGGATGAGGCCGAGGAACTCGCGCGTGTGGCGCCCGTGCTTCGCGCGCTTTGCGCCGACCAGCCCTCGGGAGCCGCGCTACCCGGATGCGCCCTCTCCATCGACACGCGGCGCGCGGCGGTGGCGGAGGTTGCCCTCGACGCCGGCGCGGTGCTCGTGAACGACGTCTCGGCCGGCGCCGATCCGGGAATGTTCCCGCTGGTGGCCGATCGGGACGCGGGTATCTGCCTCATGCACATGCAGGGAGAGCCCGCCACCATGCAGGACGACCCGCGCTACGGCGACGTGGTCTCCGAGGTGACGGCGTTCCTCGAGGGCCGCATGCGGGCCGCGGTGGACGCCGGCGTGGCCGAGGACGCCATCATCCTCGATCCCGGCATCGGGTTCGGCAAGACCGCCGATCACAACCTCGCGCTGATGCGCGGGCTCGGCACCATCGTGGCGCTGGGTCGCCCGGTGCTCGTGGGCATCTCGCGCAAGGGGGTCATCGGCGAGCTCACGGGGCGCGAGGTGGGCGACCGCCTCGCGGGATCGCTGGGGGCGGCCCTGGCAGCCGTGGAGGCGGGCGCGTTGGTGCTGAGAGTGCATGATGTGCCCGAGACCGTGGATGCCCTCAGGGTGTTCACCGAGATGCGTGGAGGCCGTGCATGAGCGACGTCGTGGTGAGGATCCGGGGGCTCGAGGTGGCCGGGCGCCACGGCGTGCACGAGGCCGAGCGCGTGCTGGGCCAGCGCTTCGTGGCCGACATCGACATGGTGCTGGCCCACGACCGGTCCACGATGAGCGACGACCTCGCCGAGACCGTCGACTACGCCACGATCGCCGACGACGTGGCGGAGATCATCGCCGGCGAGCCCGTGGCGCTGCTCGAGCGCCTGTGCCGCATGATCGCCGACCGCGTGCTCGCCGAGCCGGTGGTGAGCGCGGTGACGGTCACCGTCGCCAAGCCGCAGGTGGCGATCCGCCACGTGCTCGACGACGTCTCGGTGACCCTGCACGTGGAGCGCGGGGAGTCATGAGCGTGATGTGGCTCGGCCTGGGCGCCAACCTGGGCGAGCCCGCGGAGGCGCTTCGCTGGGCCATCCGCCGCCTCGGGGACGAGGGCGTGGCGGTGGAGGCCGTGAGCGGCCTGTACGCCAGCGCGCCCCAGGGCGTGGAGGACCAGCCCGAGTTCACCAACGCCGCCTGCCGGGTGCGTACCGACCTCGACCCGCCCGCCGTGCTCGCGCTCGCGAAGGAGCTCGAGGCAGAGGCCGGCCGGGTCGACGGCCCGCGCTGGGGCCCGCGCCCGCTCGACATCGACATCCTCGCCTGGGACGGCGGCACCTGGGACGAGCCCGACCTGGTCATCCCGCACCCGCGCCTGCACGAGCGCCGCTTCGCCCTTCAGCCTCTGGTGGAGGTCGACCCCGATCTCGCCCTGCCATCCGGCGAGCGCATCGACGCGTTGCTGGCAGCGATCCCGTCCGACGAGCAGCCGGTCGCACGCCTCGCTGACGCGTAGGGGCGGGATGAAGGTGTTGCGGCGATCGCAGCCGGGGATCATGCATTTGCGGCCCCCGCAAATGCCGATCCCGCTTCGGCGAGTGGCCGCAACGCCTTCATCCCGCCCCTACGCGTCTAGGATGCCCACCCCATGTCGCAGATCGACGAACTCGACGAATACGACGCGGAGCTCGAGCTCCGGCTGAAGCGGGAATACGCCGACGTGTTCCCGCTCTTCCGCTACTGCGTGCTCACGCAGGAGGCCACGTACCTCTGCAACAAGCTCGAGCGCCAGTACGAGCCGCAGGCCGCGTACCCGTTCTTCCACGTGGTGATGGAGGACGTCTGGGTGTGGGACAAGAACCGCCCCACGCGCATCATCCCGCGCGTGGAGATCCACACCACCCAGGACATCACGGTCGAGGTGCTGCGCGCCGACGAGGGCGCGAGCCCCTTCGACGGCGAGCTCGAGCTGCCGGCCGGGGACTGACGCCATGCTGCTCGTCGTCGACGTCGGCAACTCCCAGACCGTCGCAGGGCTGTTCTCGGGCGAGGAGCTGCTGCACGACTGGCGCATCTCCACCATCCGTCGCACCACGGTGGATGAGCTCGCGGCCAGCCACGACAAGATCCTGCAGCTCCGGGGCGGCAGCCTCACCGAGGTGGAGAACGTGGTGGTGGCGTCCGTGGTGCCCGAGCTCACCGTGGCCTACCAGGCCCTGGCCGACCGCTACCTCGATCGCCCGGCGGTCATCGTGGGCCCGGGCGTGCGCACCGGAATGCCGCTGCTCGTGGACAACCCGCAGGAGGTCGGCGCCGACCGCATCGCCAACGCCGTGGCCGCCTTCGACATCTACGGCGGGCCGTGCGTGGTGGTGGACTTCGGCACGGCCACCACGCTCGACGTGGTGTCCGCCGACGGGGAGTTCCTCGGCGGGGTCATCGCACCGGGCATCGCGACGGCGCTCGACGCCCTCTCGCAGCGCGCCGCGCGCCTGATGCGCGTGGAGCTGGCCACGCCGCCCGCGGCGATCGGGCGCAACACCGTGGAGAGCATGCAGTCGGGCCTGGTGCTGGGTGCCGCCGCGATGGTGGACGGCATGGTGGGCCGCCTTGCCGGTGAGCTCGGGGCGCAGCCGATCGTGATCGCCACCGGCGGGCTCGCGCCGCTGATCATCCCGCAGTCGATCAGCATCGAGGAGCACGAGCCCATGCTCACGCTCGAGGGCCTGCGCAGGGTGCACGAGCGCACGATGGGCGCCCCGTCACGGAGCCGCCGCCGGTGAAGAAGCGCATGCGCGCCCTCGTGGCGGCGCGCTCGCGCGAGCCGGTCGCCCCGCCCTCGGCCGCCGGCCCGTGGCCGCTGGCCGAGCCATTCCGCGTGGGTGGGGTGGAGCTGCCCAACCGCGTGGTGCAGGCGCCCCTCGCCGGCATCGGCAACCGGGTGTTCCGGGAGCAGTCGCGCCGCCACGGCGCCGGGCTGGTGGTGTCGGAGATGGTCGCCGCGCACGGCATCCGCCACGGCAACCGCCGCACGCAGTCGATGCTCGAGCTGGGCCAGGGCGAGAGCCCCGTGGCGATCCAGGTGTTCGGGGGCGATCCCGAGGTGATGGCCGACGCCGCGCGCGCGGTGGAGGAGTCCGGCGCCGACATGGTGGACATCAACATGGGCTGCCCGGTGCCGAAGATCATGAAGACCGGCGCGGGCGCCGCGCTGCTCGACGACCCGGCCAAGGGGGAGGCCGTGGTGCGCGCGATGGCCGACGCCGTGAGCATCCCGGTGACCGTCAAGATGCGCCGCGGGGTGAAGCCCGGCGACATCGACCCCGGCGAGGTGGCGCGCAGGTTCGAGGCCGCCGGCGCGGCGCTCATCACCATCCATCCGCGCGCCGCGGTGGAGGAGTACTCGGGCACGGCCGACCACCGCATCAGCGCGCAGGTGGTGGAGGCCGTGGACATCCCGGTGGTGATCAGCGGCGATATCGCGAGCGCGGCGGAGGCCCGTGACGCGCTCGAGATGACCGGCGCGGCGGGGGTGATGATCGGGCGCGCGGGCCTCGGGAACCCCTGGGTGCTCGGCGCCATCGCGCGCGGCGAGGCCGATCCGCGCCCCACGCGCGACCAGGTGATCGATGAGCTCGAGGGCTTCAGCCAGGGGATCGCCGATCTCATCGGCCCCGATCGCGCCTGCCACTACCTGCGCAAGTTCCACTCGTGGTACCTCGCGGGCAGGGGCATTCCGGACGAGGACGTGCAGGCGCTCATCGAGGCGCCCACCTACGAGGAGGCCATGGCGCTGCTCTCGGGCCTGCGCGAGCGGTAACGGGGTCACATGTCGGTTGCGTGCGGAGGACGCGCTCGGTTATCGTGCGCGGCCGCATCGGGGGCCGGAAACGTCGAGGGGAGTCAGTGTGGAGCGCGAGGTCATCCTCACCCAAGAGGGCTACGACAAGCTCCAGGAGGAGATCGAGTACCTCACGACGCACAAGCGCCGCGAGGTGGCGGAGCGCATCAAGACCGCCCGTGAGTTCGGGGACATCTCCGAGAACTCCGAGTACGACGACGCCAAGAACGAGCAGGCGCACGTGGAGTCGCGCATCATCCAGCTCGAGCACCAGCTGCGCAACGCGCGCATCGTGGACAGCCACGACGTGGACACCGGCGTGGTGTCCATCGGCACCAAGGTGACCGTGCGCACGACGGCCGACAAGAAGACGAAGGTCTTCTCGCTGGTGGGCTCGGCCGAGGCCGACCCCCTCCAGGACCGCCTCTCGAACGAGAGTCCGCTGGGCAAGGCGCTCATCGGGTGCAAGAAGGGCGACAAGGTGACGGTCACGACCCCGCGCGGCCAGGCGGAGTACCAGGTCGTGAAGATCGAGGCCGGCGACTGAGCACCCCCGATGACGTCGCGGCCGATGAGGCCGACGGCGGAATCGATCGCCTGATCGCCGACCGCCGCCAGAAGGCGGCGGAGCTTCGTGCTGCGGGCGTCAACCCGTATCCCGCGCGCTTCACGGGGCGCATCCCCGTGGCCGAGGCACGGGACATCGGCGAGCCGCTCGAGGCCGGTGACGAGGCCGAGGGGCCGGTGGCCGTGGCCGGCCGGCTGGTGGCGCGCCGCGGCCAGGGCAAGACGGTGTTCGCCGACATCGAGGACCGCTCGGGGACGATCCAGGCCTGGGCCACCCTCGACCGCCTCGGCGAGCAGGGGCTCGGCGTGCTGGCCGACGCCCACGTGGGCGACATCATCGGCGTGCGGGGCACCGTGGTGCGCACCCGTCGCGGCGAGGTGTCTGTTGCCGCCGACGCCGTGGAGATGCTCGCCAAGTCGCTTCGCCCGCCGCCCGATCGCCACGCGGGCCTGAAGGATCCCGAGACCCGCTACCGCCAGCGATACCTCGACCTCATGGCATCCGACGAGGTGCGCGCGCAGTTCGTGATCCG
>CAIYRJ010000351.1 GCA_903928615.1 uncultured Actinomycetes bacterium
ACGCCTGGTGGACCGGCCGGTTCGACCTCGGGAACATGGTGCAGGCCATCTGGAACACCGCCCATGGCGACCTGCTCATGGCCACCAACGCGGCGGGCGACCAGGTGTCACGGCTGGGATCGCACGTGGATCCCCTGCTGCTCGTGCTCGTGCCCTTCCAGTGGGTCACCGACTCGGCCGTGCCGCTGCTCGTGGCCCAGTCGGTGGCCGTGGCCGCGGGGGCGATCCCGGCGTTCCTGCTCGGGCGCAGGTGGCTGGGCGACGACCGCCTGGCCGTCGCGGCGGCCCTTGCCTGGCTTCTCTATGCCCCGCTGCAGTGGGCCGTGGTCACCGACCTGCACGCGGTCACGCTTGCGGCGCCGCTGATCATGCTGGCCATCTGGGCGGCGGAGGCCCGGCGCGACTGGGTGCTCGGCATCTCGGTGGGCCTGGCGCTGCTCGGCAAGGAGCAGGTGGGCCTCGCCATGGCGATCCTCGGCATCTGGATCATCGTGCGCCAGCGGCGGTACATCACGGGGGCCATCGTGTCGGTGGTGTCCGTGGCATGGACGGCCCTGTGCGTGCTGGTGATCATCCCGTCGATGGGCAGCGGGCTGCCGGAGCCGTTCGAGCGCCGCTTCGGGCGCTTCGGCGACACGCCATCCGACGCCCTGGTGGGCGCCCTCACCAACCCGCTCGAGGTGATCACCACCGTCGGCGGCTGGTCGCGGCTGTCGTATCTGCTCGCGCTGCTGCTGCCACTGCTGCTGCTGCCGCTGTTCGCCCCGCTGCTCGCGGCAGCGGCCCTGCCCGACCTGCTGCTGAACATGCTGGCCGACTGGTGGCCGAACTACTCGATCGAGTTCCACTACGCGGCCGTGGTGAGCCCGTTCCTCATCGCCGCGGCGATCCTCGGCCTCGCGGGCCTTCGCCGGCGCACGCGTCCGGACTGGCTCGCGCGCCTGCTGAAGCCCGCCGGCGCCGTGGCGATCGTGCTCATCGCGGCGGGCCTGCTCGGCACCCTCATCACGGGACCCGTGCCATTCGGGGGCCCGCTGTCGCGCGCCACGCCGTCGCGCATCGACCAGTACCAGCCCATGGCGCATTCCCTGGCGCTGGCCGAGGCCGCCGCGCTGATCCCCGACGACGCGGTGGTGTCGGTGGGCAACAATGCGGGCGGTCACCTGTCGGCGCGCCGCCGGGTGATGGTGTTCCCGGTCATCCGCGACGCGGAGTGGGTCATGGTGGATCGCACGCGCCCGAACATGCTCGACCGCCTCGACCCACTGGGCTTCCAGCTTGCCCTCGACGAGCTCCTCGCGCGCCCGGACTTCCGCCTGGTCTACGAGCGCGACGGCGTCATGGTGTTCCGTCGCGCGCCGGGAGCCACGCCATGAGCGGTCGCACCCGGGCGATCGGCATCGCCATCGTGGCGTGCGGCGTGCTGATGATGGCCCTGCCGGCGCTGCCGTGGTACGGCGCATCGCTTCCCACCGGCAACGCGTCGCTCACCGGCTACGGCGCCGGCGGCGCCTCCTGGATCCTGCCGGTCATCGGCGTGGCGCTGGTGGTGACCGGCGTGCTCGCCGTGTGGTGGTCGATGCCCCCGGGAACCCGGGGCGCGCGCGTGATCGGGGGGCTGGCGATCCTCTGGGCCGTGCTCGGCGTGGCGTGGTCGGCGCTCGTGGCCCTCTCGCCGCGCGTGGAGGTGGTGGCCGAGCGCGCGGGGCTTCCCGAGGCC
>CAIYRJ010000352.1 GCA_903928615.1 uncultured Actinomycetes bacterium
CCCACCACGCGGCGCTTCTGCAGCTCGTTCACCTCGATGACCGAGGTGAGCAGCTGGAAGTGGTAGCCGCTGTTGCCGGCCAGCTGCTTCAGCGCGCTGCCGTCCTTGGGGAAGCAGCTGCCCCCGAAGCCCACCCCGGCTGAGAGGAACTTCGGCCCGATGCGCGCGTCGAGCCCCATGCCCTCGGCCACCTCGGTCACGTCGGCGCCGACCTCCTCGCACACGTTGGCGATCTCGTTGATGAACGAGATCTTCGTGGCCAGGAAGGCGTTGGACGCGTACTTGATCATCTCGGCGGTGGGCACCGAGGTGCGAAGGATCGGCGCGCCGAGCGGCTCGTACAGCGCCGCCACCTTGTCGCCGTCGGCGGCGCGGAAGTCGCCGATCACCACCCGGTCCGGGCTGAGGAAGTCGGCGATCGCCACCCCTTCCTTGAGGAACTCCGGGTTGGAGCAGTAGCCGATCGACTCCAGCCCGCGCTTGTCGAGCTCGGCGCGCACCCTCTCGCCGGTGCCCACCGGCACGGTGCTCTTCATCACCAGCACGTGCTCGCCCGTGGCCCCGATCTGCTCGAGCTCGTCGAGCACGGTCATCACGCGCGAGAGGTCGGCGTCGCCCGAGTGGGTTGGCGGGGTGTCCACGGCGATGAACACGATCTCCGACGCCTCGAGCATCTCGGCCAGGTCGAGGGTGGCGCGAAGCCGGTCGCGGCACTCGTGCATGAGCTGCTTGAGGCCGTCCTCGTGGATCGGCGGCTCGCCGTCCCCGATCATGCGCACCTTGGCCTCGTCGATGTCGCGCAGGGTCACCTGGTGGCCCATCGACGCGAGGCAGGCTCCCGTCACCAGGCCGACGTATCCGGCCCCGATCACTCCGATTCGCTGGGGCATCAGGGCGTGTAGGCGTCCTGCTCGATGGGGATCTCCACCGGCTTCGCCCCCGGGCGCAGCGTCACGCGGTCGATCGGCCGCGCCGACTTGGCGATGGCGTACATCGTCTCGTCCGAGAGCGCGTAGTCAAGGGTGTTGGAGATCCAGTAGGTCACGCCGTCCTTCTGCCATGCGAGGCGCATGAGGTTCTTGCCATCGTAGAAGGTGGAGTATTCGCGACCGCCGCTCTTCACCACGCCCGTGCGCCCCTCGAGCAGCGGCGGGTCGGCCCAGTCGAGCACCTGGTAGCCCCAGTAGGTGCCCTGCGGGATGCGGAACACCATCTTGAGCGCCTGCGGGCCCTCTCCCCCGGTGTTCACGCGGTAGGCGCGCACGATCTTGAGCTCCGACCCCGAGGGCACGCGGGTGGGCACCATGATCTTCAGGCCCGTGGCCTTCTGGATGCGCTTTGACAGCGGAACCAGCGACGTGGTGTCCACCACGTCGGCCGTGGGCTTGGGCTGCTTCTTGGCCTTCTTCTTCTGCACCAGCTCGCCGTCGTACGACTCGCCCACGGTCACGCGCACGTCGAGGCCATCGGGCGTCTGCGATCGGGGCAGTGCCGACAGCACGGTGTCCGTTCCGAACAGCGCCGCGACGTTCTTCGCGGCCTCGCGCTTGCCCTCGGCGTAGGCCACCACGGTCGCAGGCTTGCCGAAGGAGTCGGCGTTGCCGCCGGAGATGGCGTCGTAGCCCTTGGCGCGCAGCTGATCGGTGGCCGTCTCGGCGTCGAGCAGGCGCCCGTTGCCGTTGAGCACCTCCACCTGCACGTTGTTCGGGCTCACCACGGCGGCGGCGGCGCCCTGCTCGAACTCGGGGTTGAGCCAGGCGTCCACCTTGGCGTCGATCTCGCCCTGCGTGGTGTCCACCACGGCCGCGCCGCCGCGCATGTTCGGGTTGCCCGAGACGCTGTTGCGCGCGATGCGGTCCTTGTCGGTGGTCATGGCCTGCTGGAGGATGCCCAGCAGGCGCGGCACCGACCGCACGTTGGTGGTGATGTTGTCGGCGAAGATGCTGGCGTACGCCGGGATCTCCGGCAGGTTGCCGAAGCGGTTGGTCTGCCGCTTGAGCTCCGACAGGAACGCCTGCTGGCGGGCGATGCGCGCGAAGTCGGAGTCGGTGTGGCGGTAGCGCACGTAGTCGAGGGCGTCCTTGCCGTTCAGGCGCTGATAGCCGGGCTTGAGGTCGATCTCCTCGTAGTCCTCCTTGCCATCACCCTCGACGTTCTTGTTGAAGTACGCGCGGTCGACGTCGAGGTACACGCCACCCACCTGGTCGACCAGCTTCACGAACCCCTCGAAGTCGATGTTCACGAAGTAGTTGATGGGCTCGCCGGTGAGCTTCTTGATGGTCTCGATGGTCTTCGCCGGGCCGCCACGCGAGAACGCGGAGTTGATCTTGTCCATACCGGCGCCGGGGATGTCCACGTAGAGGTCGCGCGGGAAGGACAGCATCGAGATGAACCCGCGGTCGCCGTCCATGCGCAGCAGGATGAGCGAGTCGGAGCGGCCGGGGTCGCCGGCGCCCTCGGCGCCCGCGCGCTTGTCGGAACCGATGAGCAGGATGTTCACGGGCTCACCCGGCACGTCGGGGTCCACCTGCGCCTGGGCGTCCAGAACGAGCTTGGTGTCGGGGCTGGCCTTCTCGAGCGTGGTGCCAAGCAGCTGGTAGCTGGCCACGGCCAGCCCGGCGCCGGCGCCCACCACGAGCAGGGCCGCCCACATGAACACCCACGGCCACCTGCGCCTCTTGCGCGGCACGCGGAACCAACGGGCGGGGCGCTCGGCCTCGTCCACATCCACCTCGTCGGGGCGCTGGGGCTCGTCGCTCACGCGCGGGCCTCCTCATCACGTGCGGCGGTGACCTGCGGCGCGAGCGCGCCGGCCCGCGCGGCGAAGTCGGCCAGCGCGCGCCGGTACGACAGCAGGCTCGGGATGTCCACGTACTCGTCGGGACCATGGTGCCCCGCTCCGAGCGGCCCGAACTCCACGGCGGGCACGCCCGCCTGGAGGAACGACACGCCATCCGACGCCCCGTCGCG
>CAIYRJ010000353.1 GCA_903928615.1 uncultured Actinomycetes bacterium
CGGCCGCGTGTCTAGACTGCCGCGCCGTGCCTGACGTCATCTCATTCGCCCGGGGCGCTCCGGCCCCCGAGGCACTTGATGGCGGGCTGATCGCCCGCTGCGCCGAGTCCGCCCTCGCTGCCGATCCGACGGTGATCCTGTCGTACGGCACCGGGGGCGGCTACCCGCCGCTGCGTGAGTGGCTCGCCGCGCACCACGGCACCACGGCCGACCGGGTGCTCGTGACCAACGGCTCGCTCGAGGGCTACGTGTTCCTGCTCGAGACGTTCCTCGCCCCCGGCGACCTCATCGGGCTCGAGGCGCCCACCTACGACCGGGCGCTGCTGCAGGCGCAGATGCACGGCATGGACATCCTCGAGATCCCCATGGAGGACGACGGCATGGACGTGCAGGCGCTCGCCGCCGCATGCGACGCCGGACGCGTGCCCAAGCTCGTCTACACCATCCCGAACTTCCACAACCCCGCGGGCACCACGATCTCGCTCGAGAAGCGCATGGCGCTGGTGGCGCTGGCCGAGAAGCACGGGTTCTGGATCCTCGAGGACGACCCCTACGGCCGCCTGCGGTTCGAGGGCGATGCGCTGCCGAGCATCTACGAGCTGGGCGGCCCCGAGAAGGTGATGTTCTCGTCGTCATTCTCCAAGACCCTCGCGCCGGGTCTTCGCGTGGGGTACCTCATCGCGCCCGCCGACCTGGTGAAGACGCTCACCACCCGCGCCAACCAGACCTACATCTCGCCCGCGCACCTTCCCGAGGCCGCGGTGTTCAAGGTGTGCGAGGACGGCCTGCTCGACCCCAACATCGCCCGGGTCACCGAGCTCATGCGCATCCGCCGCGACGCCATGGCGGAGGGGCTGCACCTGATGCCCGAGGGCACGAAGTGCACGCCGCCGAACGGCGGCTTCTTCATGTGGCTCGAGCTGCCCGACGGCATGTCGGCCGACGCACTGCTGCCGGTGGCGCAGGACGCCGGGGTCATCTACGTGGCCGGCTCGGCCTGCTTCACCGAGGGCCACCACAACACGCTGAGGCTGGCGTACTCGGGCGTGTCGCCCGAGGAGATCTCCGTGGGGATGGAACGGCTCGGGCAGGTGTTCGCCTCGGGATGACCCGAGGTGCTGCGGGGGATTTCCCGCGCTCGGTGCAGGCCAAACGTGGCGATCCACGCGCGTCGGCCCTGGGCGGGATGGCGTGATGCAGGCGCGCTGCTAGGTTGAGGAAAGGATGTTCCTCCGGCCCCTGATCGCAGCCGGCCTGGCGCTCGCCGTGGCCGGATCCGTCGCCGCGGCCGCGCCGATGACGCGCAACGATGCCCTCGCCCAGGCAAAGCGCGGGAAGACGGCGCAGCAGATCGTGCGCGAGGCCTTTCCCGGCAGCCAGCTGAAGCAGCTGCCGCAGCAGACCGTGCGCATCCTCGTGGCCGACCAGGCCAGGCAGGTGGTGATGCAGGGCAAGACAGTGCTGCGCCTGGTGGACGAGGGGCGGCGCGGGGCGACGGGGCGCCAGGTGGCGGTGGGCCACCGCATCCTCGTCAAGCGCTTCGGCAAGACCGGCTTCGCCGTGACCGACCTGGACGTTCCGGGGTCGAAGTCCCTCAAGTTCATCGGTCCGGTGCGGCTCGACAGCGGAACGGCCGAGACCGGCATCCGAATGTCCGACCCTCTCGAGCTGCGCTACCGCGGGAGCC
>CAIYRJ010000354.1 GCA_903928615.1 uncultured Actinomycetes bacterium
CCGACGAGTACGAGAGGCCCACGAGGAACAGGAACGCGCCCAGGGCGAGGCCCAGCAGCAGCGTGCGGCGCAGCGAGCGCAGCAGGGCGAGGGACAGAACCACGCGCATCAGTCGCCGTCCCCGATGTAGAGGGCGCGGAACACGTCTTCCAGGCGAGCGGCTTCGATGGTGATGTCGCGGGGGGAGAGGGGCGCGAGCCTCGCGAGCAGCGGGCCGGGGTCTCCCGCCATCGTGAAGTGGTGCACGTGGCCCTCCACCCGCACCTCGCTGATGCCGTCGACGGCGTAGGCGGACGGGGAGACGTCGCCATCGAAGAGCAGCTCGACGGTGCGCACGCGCGCGCGCCGGAGCTCGTCGACATCGCGCACGAGCAGCAGCTTGCCACCGCGCACCATGGCCACCCGGTCGCAGAGCTCGTCCACCTCGCCGAGCACGTGGCTCGAGAAGAACACCGTGCGCCCGGCGCGGGCGCGCTCGTCGAGCACCCCCAGCAGGCGCGCCTGCATCACGGGGTCGAGTCCGGCGGTGGGCTCGTCGAGGATGATCACCGGCGGGTCGTGCTGCAGGGCCGCCACGAGGCCGAGCTTCTGGCGCATGCCGGTGGAGTACTCGCGGATGCGCCGCCGCAGGTCTGCCTCCGACAGCTCGAGCGCTGCGAGCAGCTGGTCGCGCAGCACTGGCGGCCGGGGGTGCAGCTTCGCGAGGGCGTCGAGCATGCGGCCGCCCGACACCTGCCGGATCATCCCGAGGTCGCCGGGCACGTACCCCACCTCGGCCAGCGCGGCCAGGCGGTCGCGCGCGACGTCATGCCCGAGGATCGCGATGCTGCCCTCGGTGGGCCGCAGCACCCCGAGCGCGCACCGGATGAAGGTGGTCTTCCCGGCGCCGTTCGGCCCGAGGAACCCGATGCGCTCGCCCTGCCCCACCTCGAGGTCGACGCCCTCGAGGGCCATCACCCCCGAGCCGTATGACTTGCCGAGCCCGGAGGCCCTGATGGCGGCGACATCGCTCACGCGGGGGAGCGTAGGCGTGCCACCCCCGGTGACAGTCACCGAACGGTGCCGGTGACTGTCACCGTAGGCGACGTCCGGCTAGTGGCTCTCGATCACGCGGTCGACGAGGCCGTACTCCTTGGCCTCCTCGGCCGTGAAGAAGCGGTCGCGCTCGGAGTCGACGTGGATCTGCTCCTCGGTCTTGCCGGTGTGGTGGGCGAGGATCTGGTCGAGGCGCGCGCGCAGGTTCAGCGTCTCGCGCGCGTGGATCTCGATGTCGGTCGCCTGGCCCTGGAAGCCCGAGAGCACCTGGTGGATCAGGATGCGGCTGTTCGGCAGCGCCATGCGCTTGCCCGCCGCGCCGCCGGCCAGCAGCAGGGCGCCCATGCTCATCGCGATGCCGCAGCAGATGGTCTGCACGTCGGGCTTGATGAAGTTCATGGTGTCGTAGATCGCCAGGCCGGCGTACACCGAGCCACCGGGCGAGTTGATGTAGAGCGAGATGTCCTTGTCGGGGTCCTCGCTCTCGAGGTGCAGCAGCTGCGCGACGATCAGGTTCGCGATCTGGTCATCCACCGGGGTGCCCAGGAAGATGATGCGCTCGTTGAGCAGGCGCGAGTAGATGTCGAACGAGCGCTCGCCGCGGGCGGTCTGCTCGATGACCATCGGGATGAGAGGGCTCATGCGGTGGTGACTCCTTGGTCGTTCGTCGGATTCTGTGATGCGAGAAATGCCCCGAAGGCCGCGAAGGCCCTGAGGTCGTCCTGGTGCAGGCGACCGGCCGCCCACTCGATCTCGTCGACCGGGTCGGGCGAGAAGCCGAGTGGCCGGCGTGCCGGTCGTGGCGGTGCCGCGCCGAGCGCGATGGCGAGGTCGAGGAACACCTCGCCCGCCCCCACGCCGATGGCGTCGGCGATCTTCGAAAGCGCCCCGAAGGACGGCTCCTTGATCCCCCGCTCCACCTCCGAGAGGTGCGCAGGGCTCATGCCTGCGCGCTCCGCGGCGGCCCGAAGCGACAGGCCGGACTCCTCGCGGCGGGCGCGGAGCGCCTCCCCGAGTGTGGTTCCGATGGTCTGTTCGCTCTGAGCGGACATCTGCACGCTCAAAGCGTATCGCGGCCCGCCCCCATGTCCCGCGAGTGCGGTCGCCGGCGGCGGGCGCCTACTTCTGCAGCTGATCGCGCATGTCGCGCAGGAAGCGCGACAGCGTCCCCTGGTACTCGCGTGGCGGCGGCGGCCGGTAGCCGTAGCGGTTGCGCTCGTCCGCCCGCGGCTTCATCCAGGTGTGCTCCACGATGATCATCACCGCCACGGCCGCGATGGTGGCGAACGCCGCCGAGGTGATGGCGCCGGTCTTGAACACCTCGGGCACGATCAGCAGGGCGGGGAACCACACGAGCGCGAATACCAGGAGTCCACGCCCCACCTTGCGGGTGAGCCGCTCCTGCCGCGCATAGACCGCCTGGACGTCCGCCTCGGTGGTCGGGTCGTGGTAATCGCGCTCCACGACCCGGAAGCCTAGGACGAGAACGGATGGATGAGGCCGAGGACGGCTGCCGCCACGATGAGCAGCACGCCCACGATCACCAGGAACTTCCCGAGGCCCAGCGCCGTGCGCAGCAGCAGCCGGAGGACCAGCAGCACCACGCCTGCAACCAGCAGGCCGATCGCGATGTTCAACAGCATCAGCGGCTCCCCGCGTCGAGTGCCGCGCGCACCGCGGCCGTGAGCGCCGCCACGTCGCG